>DRKF01000502.1 GCA_011051915.1 Acidimicrobiales bacterium
CAGGATCAGCGACTTTCGGTAGTCGTCGTCGACGGGGGTTGGGGTCATCAGATGACGGAAGTAGACACCGCCGAGGAGGACGTCGATCGCGGTCTCGATGTCGGTGTGCAGCCGTCCCTCGGTCCGGGCCCGGCGGAGGATCGAACGCAGTAGGTCCCGGCGGTTCTCGAGAGCCAGAGTCAGTGCCTCGGAGAGGTCCGGGTCTCGAGAGGCCGGGCCGATCAGGTCGGCCACTGCCGCTCCCAGATCGGAGGCGGTGAGAGCCCGGGCCAGGTTGCCGAGTACCTCCTCGAGATCGGTGACCACGTCCCCGGTTGCCGGCTCGACCGGATTGGCCTCGGCGAGCGAGTCCACGACGACGGCCGCTAGGAGAGCGGCCTTGTTGGTGAAGCGCCGGTATACGGTGGGACGCCCCACCCCGGCCCGACTGGCGACGGCTCCCATCGTGAGGCCCTCATATCCCGACCTGGCCAGCTCCTGGCGGGCGGCCTCGATGATCGAGCGGTCCACTGCGGGATCACGCGGTCGACCCGGTCCCGGTGAACTCGGTGTCACAGCTCTCCGGCCTCGTAACGCCGGTAGCCGTCGGCCAGGCCCAACATGACCTGGGTGATCTCTGCGTAGGGGACGAAGAAGAACTCCGTGTCGCGGATCTCCTCCCACATGGCGTGGTAGCGATCGAGGGAGTCGAAGCGGCAGAGCACCCAGTCGCTGAACCCGGTGCCCAACACGTCGGCATCGAACCATTCGAAGCTCACCTCGCCGGAGTACCGGTCGGCGATCTCGGCGATGGTCCGGGCCTTGGTGTTCCTGGTGGCTCGGTCGAGAGCCAACCACCGGGGGAGGAGCCGCAGTGAGATCACAGCGGCGTAGTGAGGTGAAGTGGATATTTGATTACGCAACGACATGTAATGATATTAGATCGCGACGAAGGCTCGGGCAAGGCGAGGGGCCAGAGTCGGCCATCTGGTGGGGCCTACGTGGCTGAGATTCTTGATCGGAACGTCGAGCCACCGGTGCGCCACACACCGGGGCCACTATCGAGGTTCACGGGCTGGCGGTAGGAGAACCCCACAGTCCACACCAGGTGCTCGGGCCACTCGAAGATCCAATGTCAGCAGTGGCGCATCGAGGATCTCGGCCAGTGCGACGTAGCAGGCGTCGTAGCTCGTGAGATTGGCCCGCAGCTCCCACACCCGGTCGGACAACAATTCGTACTCAAAGAGGTCCACGGGCAGATCACACAGGTCGGCGTGGGCCAGGGCGGCGACGTCGTCGGAGATGTCGTGGGAGAGTTCCGCCCGCCGCAGTACGTTGGTCACCTCGACCGGCATGAGATGGGGGGCGGCCAGGTCGTCGAGTGCCAGTTGTTGATCAGCCCACCGACCGGTAGGGCCATCGTCGATCAGGGCAGCCACCACCACGGAGGCGTCAACGACCAGCACTACGTGCGGTCAGCATCGCGAAGAGCGATGATCCGTTCGGCGGAGATGTGTGAACCGGTGCGGGCCTTGCGTTCGCGAATTCGGGTGAGAACCGCGTTGCGATCGGGCTTGCGGGCCAGGTCGATCAGCGTCTGACGCAGGTACTCCTGAAGGGAGCGGCCGCCGCGGGCGGCGCGGGCGGCCAGCTCGTCGCGGGTTTCCTTCGGGACTTCGCGAATGGTGATGGCAGGCATGCATGCATAATAGCTGCACTCCATGCAGCACGCCAGGGCGGCGGTCAATAGCGAGATCCTGGCTACCCCCGAGGCCGGAGCCGCGGACGAGCAGTAGACGGCCCGATATGAGACCGATTGGCTGGGCAAGCCGATCCCGGTGCTGGACGACCGAACTCCCCGGGAGGCAGCCGTGGACCCCGCCGCCGGCGAAGACCTGGTCCGGTTTCTCGCCACATTCCCCCCGATCGAGGCCGGCGGAACCGGAATGAAGTCTGATCGGCTTCGGGACATGCTGGGCCTTCGAGCCTGATCGTCGGTGCTCACAGGGTGACTCCCGACACGCGATACCCGGCCTACCGTGGGAGTACGACTCGCCAGGGGAGCGGGACGGGAAGGACGATGCCTTGGGTCCGCGGACGGCAACACCCATGATGGTCTGCGCAGTGGCTCTGGTCCTGTTCGCATCGGCCTGTTCCACCTCCACGAGTGGTGGAGCCCAGGGTGAGCCTTCCGGGAGCGGGGCGCCGTCGAGCGTCACCAGCACGTCACAGGGGGGTCCGGCGTCGGGTGGCCGACCCGAGACGACGCCACCGCTGATGGGGCTCACGCCGTTCCCTTCGGCGCCCTCGTCATTGGCGGTGGAAACGGCCTTCCGCCTGGCTGCCGAGGAGGGTTCGCTGATCGCACATCACTTCGACCGGGGTATCCCCTGGGAGGCACTGCTGACCGGCGACCCGCTACCCGCCAACTTCGCCGAGGAGCTGAGGTCCCGCCGCGCCGCCTCGGCCGGGCAGAGCGTGTACGTGGCCACCGCAATCAGCAACGTCGCCCGAGACGGCATCCCCGAGGGACTCGACGGTGCACCGAGGCCGGCGGCTCTCATCGACGCGGGGCCGGCCTCCCCCGAGGTCGAGCGGGCGTTGACAGCATGGATCGACACACTCGTGGCCGAACTCGACCCGGACTTCCTCAACGTCGGCGTCGAGATCGACCTGGTGGCGGCGAAGGACCCCGAGGCAGCGGATGACTGGCTGGAGCTCTATCGCCGGCTCTACCGCCACGCCAAGGCCGCCTATCCCGACGTCACCGTCTTCGCGTCCTTCCAGGCCGAACTCGGCGACCCCGCGGTCGCGGGGGAGCTGGCCGACTCCACCGACCTGATAGCGGTGTCGACCTACCCCTACCTCGGCGGTGACCTGGCCCCTCCCGCAGCTGAATATCTGGACCGGTTCTCCGGGCTCGGACCGCAGGTGGCCATAGCCGAGACCGGGTTCCCGGCCGGTGTGGCCGCTACTCCGGCCGGCGAGCTGTTCTCGAGCCCCCGAGCCCAGGCCGAGTACCTCGACTGGTTGCTCGCCGATGCCTGCCGCAGTGACATGGCCTTCGTGGTCTGGTTCCTCCCAACCGACATCGACATCGGGGCCTGGGGGTACCCGCCCGATGCCGCGGCCATCGCCGCGGTGTTCGCGTCGAACGGGCTATACGACGCCAACGGCAGCCCACGTCCGGCGTCACGGATATGGGAGCAGACCCTGGTGGCGGGATGCCCTCGCGGATGAGGGGCTCGGCCTGAGACTCTTCTCGATGCCGAGAGGTGGGCGGTCTCGGTGCGGCGTCACATTGTTCCGTCGAACGTCACGGGTACCGGGCATGAGCCAGTTCGACTCAGATCGTGCCAGTGCATTGAGTCGGCTCACGGGAGTGGTGCTGGCCATGCTGATGCTGGCCGCCGCCTGTTCGAGTGGCGATGGCCCGGCTTCGGGCACCGAGCAGGGGCTGGACAACTCGGGGACCCCCGATGCCGTCGCGGTGGTCGATGAGCTCTTTGTCCTCGCCAACGGCAACCCAGGGGCACCGGCCGCCTCGGTGTTGTTGGCAGTGGATCGTGGCTACTCCCCTCCGACGGTGTTCGCCGGAGTCCTCGCCGGGCGCTTCGATCTCGAGGGCATCGTGCTGGACGACTCGGGGAACCACATCGCCCCCTCGGGCCCCGATCTCGGATTCATCACCGGAAAGACCCCATTGGACCTGCCCGACGAAGCAGCGCTCATGGGTCCGAGGACAAGGCTGATCAGTTTCCAGGGCCGGGACACCGTCTCGCGAGAGGATCTACTCGGCCCCCTGTACAACGATTTCCTCTCCGCTGACCTGGGGAACGGACCGGGCGTCGCTCCTCCCCCCGAGCAGAGGCCCGACCCCTGGCAGGACCTGACGGACCGGGAAGCGCGGGATCGGCTGGTTCTGCTCGAAATCATGAGGCTCGTCGAACACGGAGCCACAGCCGAGCAGATAGTTCAGGCGCTCGTTCTCGGGGACCACATCGAGTGCGATCCCTTCTTCGCCGATTGCCGCATTGCAGAGGGCTCATCGGCCGGGGCCCCGGCGGGGACAGAGCCACCCCAGGGAGAGTCCGGGGGTGGCGGGGCCGTGGCTGACTCCGGGCCGACGGAATGCACCTTGCCCTCCGACCTGGCCCTGCCGCTGACCGTCGAACTCCTGCCGACCCGGCCCGACATGGAGCGGCTGTCAGCGCAACTTCCCCTGGGGGAGTCAGTTCCGCCACTGGGACCCTGGCAGGTGGAACTCCGCCTGAACGAGGACGGCACCGTTGATTTCACCCATCACAGTGAACTCGAGACCGAGACTCAGTCGTTTGTCAACAATGCCACCGCCCATGGCGCTTGGAGGGTCGAGGACACCATTGCCCAGGGAACGGGTGCCTGGGATGTGAGTTGGTTCTTTCTCAGTAGCGATTCCGGTGGCCTCTTCTCCGATGATTCCGAAACCGTCAGGACCGAGCAGGCCGAGATCAACCTTTGGGTGAAGCTGCACCCCAGTGGCCAGATCGACGTGGTCATCGGAAGACCCGACGGTGGGACCTTCGCCGGGCTGGTTGGCAACGGTTGGGCCGTCGGCCACGTTCCGTGTGGGTGATCGTCGGAGTCCGCCGACGGCCCGGGGTGGATGCATCTGCCGGACCTGGCAACGGGAGACGCCCTGGATGTGACCGGCATGGCCGGGGAGTCGACACCGACCCCGGGATACGACCCCGGTCGGGAGGCCCCGTCCGGAGGGCGACGACCACGGGGCGTTCCCCGCCTTCGTGACCCTCCGTCCCGATCTCGTCGGAGAAGCGTCGGACGTAGTCGAAGAGGGTGACCCCGCCGAGCTGGTCGCCGTCTTGGAATCAACGCGCCGGCCTCCCTTGATCCGGGACATCGGCGGTGAGGATCTGGTGGTCACCAACCTCACATGGTCGATCTCCGAGGTGTCGGGGCGGCCGAGGCCCTGGCCGGGGCGAGGAACGTCCTCAAGGAAGGGTCGGGACCGAGCCGTAGTCGGCTACGGGGCGGCCCGGGCGTTTTAGGAACACTTAACCGACGCTTAGCTCATCACGCCCTGACGCGTTCTTACGTTGTCAACCATGCGGCAAACCACCGACCCAGGTGCGTTGGACGACGCGGCGCTGATCGACCGCTGTCGAAACGACGACAGCTCCGCCTGGCGCGAGCTGGTCGCACGACATCAGCGCTACGTCTGGTCGATCGCCCGATCGCTAGGGCTCGACGAGGCCGCAGCCGCCGACGCCACCCAGGCGACCTTCGCCGCACTCGTCGCTCAACTCGATCGGATCCGGCAACCCGAACGGGTGCGGGCGTGGCTGGGCGTCGTGGTCCGACGCGAGACCTGGCGGGCTCGGGAACGCATCCGCCGCGACGATCGACTCGATCCCGACACCGAGTTCGCCGATCCGAGCGGCGACCGGGAGCTCGAGATCGTCGACCTGGTCGACGCGCTCGACCAGGCCCTCGACGAGCTGTCACCCGCCTGCCGGGAACTCATTCGGCGACTGTTCCTCAGTGACCGACCGGACGACTATCACTCGGTCGCCGCGGATCTGGGGCGGCCGGTCGGAAGTATCGGACCGAGTCGGGGCCGTTGTCTCGAGAAGCTGCGCACGGTGCTCGCCCGAAATGACGGGGATCTCGTCTACCAGGACGTCGACGCGACATGAGTCGGCGTGGTCGGCACCGTCGTTCGTGGGATGGCCGAAGCGGTGGGGAGAGGCGGCCCTCGGCCCCACGAGCCGAGTCGGGGCCGGGAAATCGGCAGGATTCCGGACGCGCGATGTATCAGGCCGACCCGTCCGGCGCACTGGACAATCACACCCCGTCCGCCCGCCGTCATCCTGATACCCACGGAAGGTCTCCGTTGACTGAATCTGACCACGTAGACCCGTCAGCCGGTTCGGTTTCGCCCTCGCGACTGGAGCGCCTGCTCCGGGGGCTGGGCTCGATCGACATCAGTGAGCCGCCGGCCTGGCTGGGCCGGGTTGCGGCCGCGTTGTTCGAGTCGCCGCCCGAAGCGCCGCGCCAGGCCCGGGGATGGATCATGCACGACGCCGGGCCCGGGATCCTGGCGGGCGTTCGCGGCGCCGCGGTCACCGTGGAAGGCGGACACTACGTCTTCGCGGCCGATCAACGAGAGGTGCTCGTGAGTGTGTTCGGCGACGTCGATGACACCGGTGGATCTGCAGGGGCGAGCTGTCATGTGCTCGGGACGGTCCTACGTCCCCCGGACGACCATGCCCCGTTGCGCATCGAGCTGCGTGCAGGCTCGAGCGTGCGATCCTGTGCGATCGATCCGGACTCCGGAGCGTTCAGCTTCGACGTGCCCGAGACCGAGGTCCGTGAGCTTCAGCTGGAACTGATCGACCTCGATGGCTCGGTCGCCTTGCCGCCGATTCGCTATGTCCCCGACGGCGAGGTCGAAACCGGATGATTCTCGATGCGGCGACGGTCCGCCATCTGGCGTCGTTGACTGCCGACGAGCTCGCGCGCTGGCAGGCGCCGGCCGATGTGGGGCCCCGCGATCTCGCGGACAGCGCGAAACAGTGGGCCGAGCGGGAGCCCGGAGCGGCCGTAGCGGTCATCGAAGTGGCCCGTCGAGCCGCCGACGGAGACCGCGAGTTACTTGCCCGCGTCGACGTTGCCGAGGCCCGGGTTCTCGTGGCGCAGGGTTCCCCAGCGACGGCCCTTTCCCTGATCGATGCGGCCGAGGCGACGTTCACGAGCCTCGGGGCCGAGGACGACGTGCGTCGCGTCGGCCTCGGGAAGGCCCAGATCCTGGCCATGTCCGGGCGACTACTCGAGGCCGCCGACCTGCTCGACGGACTGACCGCGGCGGCGGCCGGCGATCCCGACGCGCTCCCGCTGGTGGCGCGTGCACATCTCAATCGTGGAGTCGTGGCGTCCTTGATGGGTGATCTCGCCGGGGCGGAGGCGTCCTTCGCCCAGGCCTCCCGCTCAGCTCGGGATCTCGGTGATCGCAGGCTGGCACGGTGGGCGGAGGCCAACCGGGCCAATGCCCTGCTCCGCGGCGGATTCGCGGGACGCGCCCTCGAGCTGGTCGAGCCGCTGCTGGCCGAGCTCGACCCGGCCGAGGAGCCGTCGACCGTCGCCGAGGTGCACGAGACGAGGGGTCGGATACTCGCGGCCACGCTGGAGATCACCGCCGCTCGGGAGTCGTTGGAGACGGCCGAGGCCATCTTCGAGGATGTAGGTGCCCACGAACGCGTACGGGAGGTCAGGCTGGCGACGGCCGAGCTGCTGGCCGAGGTCGGCCTTTCCGCCGAAGCCCGTCACTCCTTCGAGGCGGTCGCGGCGGCGACCACCGACACCGACGTCCTCCAGAAGGGACGGGCGTTGCTAGGCGCCGCCCATGCCGCGGCCGCAGAGGGCGGCACCGGCGTCGAGACTTACCTGGCACAGGTGGAGAGCCTGCTTCGCGGTCAGACGGGGGACACGGGCACCGCGCTGCTTCTCGATCTGTACCTGTTGCGCGGTCGGGAGCAGGCCCGCGCCGGGCGGCTGGATGTCGCGGCGACGACTCTCGACGATGCCCGAGCGCTGGCGGTCGCTGCGGGTGACCGCTTCGCGGAGGCGCTGGTCCTCGTGACCCGCGGCGAGCTTCTCCTCGATGTCGGCGCCCTGTCGGAGGCAGGGGCCATCGCGGTCGATCTCGACGTGGCGCTGCTCGATGCCCGGCTGGACGCCGCGGTCGGCAACGCGTCCCTGGCGATCGGTGATCTCGATTCGGCGATTGTGCGCCTAGACCGCGCTGTGGAGCGGCTCGAGGGCATGCGCAGTGGACTCGGTTCCCTCCGGGAACGCCGGTCGGCCTTCCGGGCCCGCGATGGCGTCTACCGCGGTCTGGTGACGGCCCTCGTGCGCCGGGGCGGAGACGGCGACCTCGACCGGGCGTTCGATGTTCTCGAGCGGACCCGGGCCCGGTCGCTGCTCGACCTGATGGAACGGAGACTGGCCGCCGCGGGCGGGCCGGATGCCGACGAGCTCCGCCGCCGGCGCGCCGATCTGGGTCAGCTCTACGACCAGAACCTGCGCCACGAGCTCGGTGGCGAGCGCGGTGCCGACCTCGCCAGGCGCATCCAGGAGGCCGAGTCGGAGATCCAGGGCATCCTCGACGAGATGCTCGACCAGCTGGTGGCGGATCCGGTCACCCCGACTCGCATGTGCTTCACGCTCGCCGAGGTCCACGAGGCCGCGCTGGTCTCCTACTTCTGGGCCGGCACCAAACTGGCCGCCTTCGTGTTCGAGCCGGGCATCGGCCTGCGGATGGTCGACCTTCCGGTGGACCGGGCGGCGGTGCGGACCTGGTGCCGACGGTTCGAGGCCGAGTGGACGTGGCTGCGGCCCCAGTTCGGGCTCGAGCGTCGTTGGGCCGACCACCTGCTTCAGCTCGCCGAGAGCCTCCTGGGTGAGATCCGCGAACGCTGCTGGGTTCCACTCGGGATCGACGGCACGACCCGGGTGGTGGTCGCCTCCGCTCCCGAGCTCGATGGTCTGGCCTGGCCGGCGGTGGTTGATCTCCACGGCGACGGTCCCGAGCTCACGGTCGTTCCTTCGCTGTCGGTATGGGCGACGTGCGAAGGATCGAAGCCGGCCGTGGGCGGCACGTTGGTCCTGGCGTTCGGTGGGCCGGAGATCGCCCACATCCGCGAGGAGGCCCGCTCGGTCGCCGACGCCTATCCCGATTCGACGATTCTCCTCAACGACGCCGCGACCCGCGCCTCGCTGGAGGCGTGTGCCCACCACTCGACCGTCCACATAGCGTGCCACGGGACGTATCGACCCGAGAACCCCATGCTCTCGGGGCTTCGGTTGGCCGACTCCTGGGTCCATGCCGTCGATCTCGCCTCGACCGACCTGCACGGTCGGACGCTGGTCCTGTCGGCGTGCGAATCGGCGCGGCGCACCATTCTTCCCGAATCCGAGGCCGACGGGTTCGTCCGGGCTGCGCTCACCGCGGGCGCCCGAACGATCGTGGGCTCGACGTGGTTGGTCAACGACGGATCGACCGCGGAGTGGATGCGTGCGTTCCACCGCGCCCAGGCGGCGGGAGCGACGCCCTCCTCAGCGGCGCGGGAGGCGCAGCGGACGGTGCGCGAACGATGGCCACACCCCTATCACTGGGCCGGATTCTCCGTCGTGGGAGCGGGATTCTCGCCCCGACCGGTTCTCCAGTATCGAGCAGAGGAGACGCGATCATGCACCGACGTGATCATCGATTGAACACCCGCCGGACTGTATCGGCCCGGATACTCGTCGTGTTCGTGGCCGCGGCCACCATGGCGATGGGTCTGTCGCCGGGAGGCACTGTCGGCGCGGCCGAGCTGTCGGCCGGACGGGTGGTTGTCGAGTACGACGGCGACGCTGCCGCGCTGCTCGCCAATCCGGTCGTGGTAGCCGTGACACCGGTCAGCCCCGGACGCCCCTACTACGTCGTCGAGACGTCGGTGCCCGTCGATGAGGCGCTGAGCGTGCTGGACCGGCAGTCCGGCGTGGGATGGCTGGAACCGGTGACCGGCCTGGTGTCGCCGGTCGCGTCACAGGGCTTCCTGTGGGCCTGGGGGTTCCTGTGGGCGTGGGGCGACCCCGGATGGGATCCGGTGGCGGCCGCGGCCGCCGTGCAGGACCAGCCGGCGGCGCGGTGGGCCCGGGAGATGGTGCCGATCTCTTCGACCGGAGCGCCTGTGGTCGCGGTGATCGACACCGGAGTCGACGCCGATCATCCGCTGCTCGCGGGACACGTGCTACCCGGTCGGGACTTCGTCGATGGCGACTACGACGCGTCGGAGAATCCCGACGGGTTGGACGATGACGGCGACGGTCTCGTCGATGAGGCCGACGGCCACGGCACCTTCGTGGCGTCCCTGGTGCTGGCGGTCGCCCCCGACGCCATGATCCTCCCGGTTCGGGCGCTGACGGCGGACGGCAACGGGGATTCCGAGATCATGGGCGCCGCGGTGGCGTGGGCGTTCGACCAGGGGGCGACGGTGCTCAACGTGTCCGCTGGAGGTCCCACCCGGTCGCGACTGCTCTACGAGTTGACCGAGGAGATCGACAACGCAGGGTCCGTCGTCGTCGCTGCGGCGGGCAACACGTTCGACGATCGCAAGCTCTACCCGGCAGCACGACCGCAGGTCGTCGGGGTGAGCGCGACGACGGCCGATGGCTCGGCCCTGGCTTCGTTCGCCAATTCCGGACGCTGGGTCGACGGCTACGCCCCGGGTGTCGGGCTCCTGGGCGCCGGCCCGGACCACAGCGTCATCAGCTGGGACGGAACGTCAGGCGCGGCGGCGCTCGCCTCGGGACTTGCGGCTCGGCTGGCTCAGATGACACCGCAACCGGCCTCCTTGCGGGATTCACTGTCCAGGCTGCTGGCTGGTGCTGATCTGGCCGCGGCCGAGGACTCCGGTATCGAGGACTGAGCATGTCCCCTCATGGTCTGTCGCGGCTGTCCCGTTGACGGGCCGGGAGGGAGCCACGGCCGGCGAGCATCTGGGGCCGAGCCGGCCTCGGGACGGAACGCTCAGGACCGGCAGGCATGAGGGACCGAGTTCTTCATGCCGCGGTCGCCGCCGACAGGCGGCGAGGGCTCTGCACCGGCGGCGATGACTCTGCACCGGCGGCGATGACTCTGCACCGGCGGCGATGACTCTGCACCGGCGGCGATGGCATGGCTCACATCCCTGCGGTCGAGGCCGCGTGGTCCCGGGGGGAAGGCCGCGGCTCCACCACCCGGAAGCTCGCCGGGCCGTGGGGCTCCGTTCCCGATCCGGCGACGGCCGGCGGCTCCGCGGCCCGGGGCGTGGTGTGGGGCGGTGACTCCGGTGTGAAGTGGCTGAGTGCGCATTCGACGAGTCCGGCTCTCGCGACATGGGCGAAGTCGTGGCCGCAGTCGGGGATGATCACCAGACGGGGCGAGGGCTTCGCTCCGACGTCGGTGATCGCGCGGTGGAAACTGATCGCTCGGGAGTACCGGTTGTCTCCCTGCGCTCTCTTCAGGCGACGGGATTGACGCAGTGACCGGTCGCGGTAGCGGTCGAGATCACCGACCGCTATCAGCATGGGGATGCGCAGCCATGCCTCCGGCTGCAGGCGGGGGGATCCCGCGGATGGGCCGATCCCGTGGGGAAAGGGGACGGATCGATCCGGCATGGTGTACCAGCCGGCACTCGCCAGCAGGAGCCGCTCGACGCGCCGGGGAGACACGAGCGCGGCGCGGTGTGCGAACTGGGCGCCGCCGGAGAAGCCCATGAGATCGACGCCTCCGGTGAAGCCGAGTTCGTCGAGGGCCGACCACAGGAGTTCATCGGGTCGTACTCCGTGCGGGCCCGGTCGGAGGCGTTGGTATCCCGTCCACCAGTCGGGGAAGAGGGGCAGGATGAGATTCCGGCCCTGGGGAATCGCGACCTGCTCGATCGCCGCCGCGTGGTCCGCGATGTTGCGGGAGATCCCGTGCACGGAAACGATCGGACGGCGGCCGGGCATCGGGTCGCCGACGACGAGAAGGGTCAGGCCCTTGCTCGATGTCACCAGATGGCGGACGGCGGGGCCCATCAGCGCGTCCCCATCAATCAGATCCCATCAGCAGAGCACTTCGGAGTCGAAGCCGGTGTGAGCGCTGACGTCGCTGGTCGAGTCCGGAGGCTCGAGTTCGATGACGAGGTCGGCCGGCTCGTCGCCGAGCCGGTTCCTCGTCGTGAACACGACGGTGGCGGGGCAATCCTCGATCAGTCCGATCAGCCTCTCCCGGGTACTGGGATCGAGTCCGTCGAGAACGTCGTCGAGGAGGACCACGGGCCGTCCGGCGGCGAAGGCCCGCCCGGCCTCGAGCAGGCGGCGTTCGACCGACGACAGGTTGGCGCCGTCGTGCTCGACGCGTTCATCCGCGCTGCGCCCGGTGAGGCCGAGTCGTTCGACCGCGGCCTCGACGGAATCCACCCGGGAGCGTCCGTAGGTGAGGGTTCGCTGAATCGATCCTTCGAGCAGGGGGACGGCGCTGGTGGCCACGGCCACGTCGGAGCGCGGGCCGCTGGTCTCGTGCCCGTCGACGGTGAATGTGCCGCGGTCGGCTGACACCAGACCGGCCATGGCCAGTAGCAGCGTGGTCTTGCCGCTGCTGGGAGGTCCGACGATGAGGACTTTCATGCCGGCGTCCGCAGTGAACGACACGGGTGCCAGGCGACGGTCGACCGCCAGTGAACGGGCCGAGATTCGGCCGGCCTGGATGGTCGTCGCCGTGTCGCTCGATGGCGCCCGTCTCGAGCCGGTGGTGGGGGTCGCCTCGGTCCGGCCGAGCCGCCGGACGATCCGCCGGGCTCGGGCCCGATGGTCGGGCATCTGCATGACGCGGCGCATGGGTGACGTGAGCTGACGGCTGATCAGGACCGCGGCGACGACGGTGCCAGGGGTGGTACGCCCGGCCCCCACCTCGAAGAAGCCGGCGAGCGCAACGGCCAGGGCCGTGATCTGTGACCAGGCATCGGCGAGGCCCCGGACCGACGCTCGCTGTGCGGCGAGGGCCTCGTTGCGAGTGGTCAGCCGGTCACTGAGCCTTCGGACGCGGGTCATCTCACCGTCGACACGATTGAAGCCGCGCGGCACGAGGCGTCCGCTGACGTGGTCGAAGACCCGGTCGGCCAGGCGGCTCCGGATCTTGCCGACTTCGCGGGCGGCGGCGCCGATCCGATCGGCGGAACGAACGGAGAGGAGGCCGCCCGCGACCAGGAACCCGGCGAGAACTGCGCCGGTGAGTGGGTTCAGCACCACGACGATCGCGACGGAACTGACGATGACGAGGGCCGCCGCCGTTCCCTGCAGGAGGCCGCGGCTCACCCAGGAGCGCAGGCTCGAGAGGTCACCGGAGAGCAGCAGGAACCGGGCGCCGGGACGTGCCACGGACCCGCCTGTCAGGAGCCGGCGGTGAAGGATCAACCGGGCCTCGTGAACCACCCGGTAGCCGGCCGAGTCGCTGGCGGACCATTCGAAGCGGCGGGCGATACCGCTGACCACCGCGCTCGCCAGAAGGAGCGCGACGACGGTTAGGGGCAGCGCCGCCTCCGATCCGTCGGCGCGCCCGCGAATGTCGTCGAAGAGGGAGCGCAGGGCGAGGATGCGGACACCACTGGCACTCACGCGGGCGAGGGCCGAGAGCGCCACGACCGCCAGGAGCGGACGCGGGATGCGGATGCGCACGGCTCAGGCCCCGACCAGGGCCGCTCCGGCGATCTCGATAGCCCCGGCCGGAGAGGCGAACGCTTCGGTGTCGAAGACGGGGTGGGCGATCCTGGTCATGGTCTCGCGGCGGGCGAGCGGCGACCGGGTCAGGACCCCTCCGACCGCCAACACGCGGTGGCCCAGGTCCCTCAGCTCTGCGGCGCCGCTGATCGCGGCGAGGGGGTCCGGTGCGGCGAACACCACGCCCGACAGGAACCCACGGACTCTGGGATCACGGAGGAGATCGGCCGTCTCCGTCTGGAGAAGTCCATCGGCGATCTCCGCCACCACGATCTCGACCGGCAGGCAGGCCTGGATGACGGTCTGCGCGGTGTGGACGATGGTGTCCAGCGGTGCCCGATATGTGGACGTCAGACCGCAGTCGGTGAAGTCGAGGGCGACGTCGGCGCCGCTGTCGACAAAGAGCCACCGGTCGCCTCCCGAGCCGGTGCCGGTGAGCTTCACCGTGCCCACCGAGATGCCCGCCGACGAGAGGCCGCGGGTGATGGCGGCGGCGATCGTGGTTTTCCCGGAGTTCATGGAGGCGCCGACGACACCGATGACGGGAACCTCGACCTGTCGTGCGGCGGGTCGCAGTGGCGCGTGGTCGCCAACGTTGATGACCGACTCGTCCGTGGTGAGCAGCCCGATCGGCTCGAGTTCGGTGGGCCGCTTCAGATCGGCCCGGCGTTCGCGCATGCGTGCCGCGACACCACCACCCGCGACCAGGTCGACGATCTCATCGACGCTGTCCGGCACGACCGCCTCGAACTGGTCGGGTGCGTAGCGGTCGGCGCAGACGACGACGATGAGGTCACCGACGAACAGCGTCTGCCGTCGACCGTGGGCGTCCTCGAGTCGCTTGTGTTGACGGACCCGACGCACGCGGGCGAGTACGAGATCCCCGGCGCGGGGAGTGGCCTGGCGGGTGATGCCGGTGGGCGCGCTGCGGGGGACATGTCGTGTGGTGTACGCCCACTTCGCACCCTGGAGCGACGATGGAAGATCGTCGCTTCCTTGCCGGGGAAGAAGACTCGGCCCCAACAGGGACGAGTACTCGTCCAGGGCCGGGTCGGCGGGCGGTGTGGCGGTCTCGAGAGCGGTCATGGGATCCTTCTGTTCGATCGTCGGGCGCCGGACCGCCCAGGCTGTGGGCTGAGAACGGTCGGGACGCAGGATTGGCGTTGATCCACATGTGGTCCTCGTGCGCCCTGCTGATACATGCCGGCCGGATTTCTCGTGACCGGTCGCAGGCGGCGGATCCCTCGACCGCCCGGGAGGCCATGCCCTCCGTCTCGCCCGACCCGACACGGAGGGCTCACCGGGAACCGCCGCGAGATCGGGGCCCGGGACGATCTCCTCCTGGTGATCGTGGTCGGTCGCCGCAGCCAGAGGGCGGCCGATCGTAAGGTCGAACGTCGGGTGAGCGGGGCTCACCGGTGATGGCGCTCAGCCCCGATGCTTTCCAGGTGCCGCCGGACTGTCGGGGGAGTCGAGGTGGTGGGCGAGGGCGGCCCCGAGGAAGCCGAAGGGCCGCTCCTCGGCGAGGGGACGGGACGCGTTCACGGGTGTCCCCGGTGATCGTGATCTCCGTCAGAAACGAGGCGCGCCGGCCCCCGCACACGTACCGACGGCCCGGCCGTCCTGGCCCGCCGGGAGCTCTGCCAGAAGATCTCCTCCCGACCGCCCTTCGAGCGGGTGAAGACGAATCGGCTTCCACGCTTCCTGCCCCGGTCGAGCGCCAGGTTGCCAGGTCGATGGTCACTCACCGGCGCACACTCGATTCGCCCTCGCCCGTAGGCTTCGTGTACTCGGCGTTCCGTCGACTGCCGGCCAGGGCATCGAAGCACGGAGCTCTGCCGGTCTTCGATCCTCCGGGCGTTACTCGCCTGAGTAGCCCAGCGCCGTGCGGACGTGATCAAGGCAGTCGGCGGGTGACGCGAGGTCCGAGACCTGGTGGCCGAGCTCGGTCTGCCACGAGGACTCGACCGAGCGAGGAACCCTGCGCCCGAGGGTTGTCGCGCTGGGCGTGAAACCGGCGATCGATCGAACGAGGCGGACCGCTGCATCGTCGATGTGGCCTGCGTCGGCGAGGGCTGCGAGATCGTAGAGGTCGCGAGGAGCTTGGCGGTCGAACCACGCCATGAGCTTCATGGCGGCGAATCCGCTGGGCGTCGGCACCCGGAGTTCGGCAGAATCAGGGAGGTCGGAGTAGCGGAGCCGGACTGGTTTGGGCACGATCGGAATCGCTTCCCACCCGCGGCGCCATTGTACGAACTGCACCTTGACCCCGAGGTCGTAGGCGGCGAGGGTCCACGTCTCGACCTGATGCTGAGATCCGAGACGGGTCCATTCGAGGTTCGGGAACTCCCTGCGGAGCCGTCTGGAGACGTGGGTTCGAAGACCATCGCAATCGGTGGATGAGTCGATGAGCAGATCGATGTCTTCGGAGAGGCGGAGGTCTGGTAGCCATGTCCGGCAGAGTGCAGTACCGCCGAAGAACGTGACACTGACGCGGTCGGGACAGCTGGCGACCGCTGCGAGGACGTGGCTTATGAGATGGTCGCGGATGATCTGGGCGTCGGGTGCCCCGAACCGGCCGGCGATGGCCTCGATCTCGGTGCGGTCGATCATGACTGTGGACGGTCCAACAGCGCGCGGAGTCTGCGCAGCGTCCTGACACCTCGCGTTGTCTCGGCGATCCCGTCGATCAGATCCCAGTCGATCCGGTCGGCAAGTCGCCGGATCATCTCGGTTCGGGCTTCTTCGGTGATACTCCAGGCCGGCCGGTCGCGGCAGAGATCGAGGGCAGTCTGTTCGACGCTGGTTGCCCATCCCGGCCCGAGGTCGGTCTCGATACGGACGGTGTCGAGCTTGTCGATGTGTCGCTGGACGAACCGGATCTCACCGAGGACGGTCTGGCGGGGTCGGCGTTGGTCGGGCACGGCGACGAATGCGGTGCCGAGCGCACGTGGGTAACAGTGATGGGCTCGAGCGGCCGAGGGACCCACCAGCGCGACCTCGTCGGGGGAATGCATTGCCGCGGCGATCCCGAGCGCCGCCCCCTCGATAGAGGGTTTCCATGTGGTGTTCTTCCCCCTCCGGTCTTCGGGCACCAGTGCGTAGAAGCCCTTCGTGAGGGCGAGTACCGTGCCCGCCTCCGCCAGCCGCTGGAGCTCGGCATCGGGGCGGTCGAGCGCGAACGAACTCGTTCGCCCGACCCGAATCTGGCGTCTGGCCAGTTGCTCGACTACACGCGGCATTCTGCGATTGTAGGCACTAACGCGGTCTGGTACCCGCGTTACTGCATGAAATCGTCCTAGAAGAGATGACCTGGGCCTGTTTCGGGGCCGCTCTACGCGCTGGTATGAGCCCCTGGGCGTAGCGGTGAGCCTGTTGTCGGAGTCCTCACCCGGCTGTAAGCGAAGTAGCACAGGTTGCTCGCCTGGCCCTGGCCCATGTCAGCCGGAGGCTGTCCGCGGTGTGGAACTGGATCGCTGTGGACTGCCGTACGCAGCAGTCCCGTCCACAACCTCAACAAGGTGAACCTGGCGGCGCTTGTTGGCGTGAGCAGCGGCGAGCTGGGCGCGTGAGCGGCCGTTCGGGTTGCGGCCGGTAATCATGTGTACCGGGCTGCTGAGTAGCGGGACTGGGGTCACAGTGAGCGGAGTGATCTCGGTTCCGGCGTAGGCATCTCAGAGGGACTCGCCGTTGGCGACGAGCGCCCACGCTCGGTCTGCGAGGTCCTGAAGCTCGTCGATCGTTCGCAGCGTGTCGTGAAAGCTCTCCTGAGCATCGATGATGTTGCCGCCATGAGCCAGCGGGTTGCGGAGCTTCTCGATTCGCTTTCTGACCTTGTCAGCCCGCTTTCTCGAGGCGATGCCCAGAGCTTCGCGGAGGCATGAGATACGGCCGACCAGATCGAAGCGGTCGATCAGGTCTAGGCACGCGAGCTCTGTGATCTGAACGTTCGCGCGACGAGCATGCTCAAACCGCTTGAGCAGTTTCTTTCGTCTGCCATCCTGGATGATGTCGAGCCAGCAGCCGTGGGAGTAGATGGCGATCAGCTCGGTCAACGCCATCTCCAGCGACACAACCAGCCCGAGGACCGCCATCGAGACCGGCGGCAGCTGGAGATCGGCCCTCGTGACGATGCCCTGGATGCCATCGCCGCCGAGAACGTAGAAGTGGTCCCTCACGGCAAACCGGGGCAGGAGGCAGGCAAGTCCGGTTGATCCGGCGACTACCTCGTCAAGCTTGATCGGCCTGGCGACCGAATCGACGGTGCCGTGGGCGTCGTGAAGCTCGAGGAGGCGGACGGACCGCCGAATCGGCGTCTCGGCCAGCGGGGCCTGGTCGATGTAGCGGGCCTCCAACTCTCGTTGCGCCTCACCGATGTCGGCTTCGGGCTCCAGGCAGAAGAGGTCGCTGGTGGTGATCTGACGCACGGTGATCCAGGACTGGAATAGCTGCCTGGTGGCCTCGTCCTTAGCTCGCATCCGGGCCCCGATTAGCAGCGCCGCCGCTGTTG
Organism: Acidimicrobiales bacterium; assembly: GCA_011051915.1. Classification (GTDB taxonomy): domain Bacteria; phylum Actinomycetota; class Acidimicrobiia; order Acidimicrobiales; family Poriferisodalaceae; genus DRKF01. The sequence continues at coordinate 17,774 of DRKF01000502.1, forward strand.
TTCGCTACGGCCGCCACTCA
>DRKF01000503.1 GCA_011051915.1 Acidimicrobiales bacterium
CTCGCTGGGGGATCGGGTGCGCGAGGCGATCGAACTCCCCGGTTCCGACGATCACAAGACCAGACTGCAGGAGGAGGCGGCCGGGCGCTTCGGCTCGGTTCCCGCCTACGAGATCGCCGAGGAGGGACCCGATCACGCCAAGACGTTCATGGCGCGGGTCACCATCGACGGGAGAGAATGGGGCCGGGGTCGGGGGAGATCCAAGAAGAGGGCCCAACAGGAAGCAGCCCGAGTCGCCTGGGAGGCGATGACGGAACCGACACGAGAGACACAGAGCAGCTGATGGCCGAACTACCCGAGGTGGAGATAGCCCGCCGCGACCTGGACAAGGACGTGAGTGGACGCAAGATCAAATCCGTGGAGGTGCCCGGACCGTATTCGATGCTGTCGGGGGTGCCGTCCAAGAAGGCCCTGGGCCCCAAGCTCGAGGGACACAAGATCGTCTCGGTCTCCCGGCGGGGGCTGTGGCTGCTCTTCGACCTGGGCGACGACCTGATCCTGGCGATGGACCTCGGCCACGGTGCCTACATCCGCCGCCACGCCAACAAGGACGCCGTCGAGCCCGACACGGTCCTCATCATCCAGCTCACCCAGACCGGCCAGATCCGTCTGATCGCCCCCAAGGACTCCGAGCCCTCCGTGGTGCTCCTCTCCTCGGACGAGATCGAGGACAAGATCCCCCTCGGCACGGGTTTCGATCCCGCCGCCCAGCCGATCCCCTGGACCGATTTCGGGCGACTGCTGCGGGCCCGCGGCAAGGAGAAGCTCCTGCACCTGCTGGCCGACGAGTCCTTCATCATCGGTATCGGTCCCATCTACGCCGATGAGATCCTCCACTCCGCCCTGCTGCGCTACGACCGCACGGCGGAGAGCCTCACCATCCAGGAGATCCGGCGGCTGTACCGCGCCGTGGTGGAGACCGTGCACGCGGCCATCAAGCACCGCGGAACCACCCTTCCCGATGTCGACTACGTCGACGTGTTCGGCAAGCCGGGCAACTACGGGCAGTACATCGAGGTCTACGGTCGGGTCGGTCAGAGGGGCAAGAGTGGCCGCGGTGATGTCCGCAAGTTGCGGGTCAACGCCCGGGCTCACTACTTCTGCGACTACCAGGTCTGACCCCCGGGAGTTCCCATGTTCCTGAAGTCCCTCACCATGAAGGGATTCAAGAGCTTCGCCGACACCACCGGGCTGGACTTCGAGCCCGGGGTGACGGTCGTGGTGGGGCCCAACGGCTCCGGAAAGTCCAACGTCGTCGATGCCATCGCCTGGGTGCTGGGCGCCCAGGGGCCGCGCACGGTCCGTTCCCAGAAGATGGAGGACGTCGTGTTCGCCGGTACCGCCAAGCGGGCGGCCCTGGGGCGGGCGGAGGTCTCTCTCGTTCTGGACAACTCCAGTGGGATCCTGCCGGTGGACTTCACCGAGGTGACCATCAGCCGCACCCTGTTCCGCAACGGCGACAGTGAGTACTCCCTCAACGGGGTGGCCTGCCGGCTGTTGGACATCCAGGAACTGCTGTCCGACGCCGGGGTCGGACGCCAGCAGCACATCATCATCGCCCAGGGTCAGATCGACCAGGTGCTCAACGCCCGGCCCGAGGATCGCCGGTCGATAATCGAGGAGGCGGCGGGAATCCTGAAGTTCCGCCGTCGCAAGGAGAGAGCGGAGCGGAGGCTCCTGGCCACCGAGAGGAACGTGGAGCGGCTCGAGGACCTGCAGCGGGAGATCCGCCGTCAGCTCCGGCCGCTCGAACGTCAGGCCGACGCCGCCCGGCGGCACGAGTCGGTGGTCTCCGAGCTGAGAGCTCTCCAGCTCCACCTGGCCGGGCGGGAGCTGGCCGAACTCCGCACCCGCCTCCGGGCGGCCCACGTCCAGAGGACGGGGCTGGCCACCGAGGAGTCCGAGGTCCGTTCGGAACTGGCCCGGGTCGACACCGCGGTGATGGCGGCGGAGTCCCGCCTGGCGGCGGCGGGTGACGATCTGGGTGACACCCTGCCCCGCTACGAGGCCCTGGCCCAGCGTTGCCGCGGGCTGGGCGCCCTGCTGGCGGAACGACGCCGGTCCCTCGAGAGGGACCGGGGCTCACTGCTGGCCGAGGACGTGGTGGCGGCGATGGAGGCCGAGTCGGCCGACCTGGAGGCGAAGCTGACCGAGGTCGCCGCGGCCGCCGCCGCCCTGGCTCCCGAGGCGGAGGCCCTGGCCGCCACCGAGGTCGCCCTGGAGGCGGAGATCGCCGAGTTCGAGGCGGCCGGTGAGACCACCGAGTTTTCGCAGTCCGCGGCTCCGGTGACCCCCGCGGCGGAGGTCCGCGGTGAGCTGACCGCCCTCAGGAAGACACTCGAACGGACCCGGGCCGAACGGGAGCGGACCGCGGCCCGCCTCGAGGCTCTGGCCGGCCGGTCCGTCGAGGCGGGGGAGAAGGCCCGCCTGCTGCGGGAGAGACTCGAGACCCTGGCCGCCGGCGAGGAGTCACTGGTGGCGAAGGTGGACGCCGCCCAGGCGGACACGGCCGGCGCCTCCGTCGCCCTGGAGGAGGCGATCGACACGGTGCGTCGGGCCGAGGCCGACCGGGCCCGCTGGAAGGCGCGGGTGGAGGCCCTCGGTCTGGCCCTGGCGGAGACCCACGCCCAGGCCGGGCTGGAGAAGCTAACCGACCTGGAGGGGGTCATGGGCACCCTCGCCGACGTGGTGGACGTCGACGAGGGCTGGGAACTGGCCTTCGAGGCCGCGGTCGGAGACGCCATCACCTCGGTGATCGTCGACGGCCCCGCCGGTGCCGCCCGGGCCCTCGAACGACTCGCCGACGAGGGGGGCGGATCGGTGCTGCCGGCCCACCTGGGTGAAGCCCAAGCCGGTCCAGCGGCGAACACCGCGGCTCTCCCGGGCAGCTGTGTCTCGCTGTCGGAACATGTCCGCCCCCGCAACGCCTCGGTGCAGCCTCTCCTGAACCGGCTGATCGGCAGCGCAGTGGTGGCGTCCGGTGGCTGGCACTCCGCCCTCGACGTGGCCCTGGCCCTGGGTGGTGAGGGGGTCGTGGTGACCCGGGAGGGCGATCGCTTCGGTGACGGAGGGTGGAGGATCGGAGCTGCCGGGAGCGGGGCGACCCTGGCCGCCTACGAGGAGGCCCAGTCCGAGCTGGAGGACTCGACGAAGCGGGTCGAAGCCGCCCGTGAGGCGGAGAAGGTGGCGAGGAACACCCTGGCTGTGGCCCGCGGCCGCGAGAAGGAAGCCGTGGCCGCCCTCGACTCCCTGGACACCGCCCTCACGACGGCCGGCGAGGAGCTGGCCCGGGTGGAGGCGGGCCGGGAGCAGGCGGCGGCGGAGGCCGTCGACCTGGAGGCCCGGCTGGAGGAACTCACCGTCCCCCTGGAGCGGGACGCGGCCCGGGTGGGAGAACTCGAGGCGCTGCTGCCCTCGCTGGAGGCGGCCGAGGCGGCTCGACGGCGGGCCCGCGAGGACCGCGAACAGGCCCGCCGGGAGCTCGACGAGCGGTCCCGGGCCCTCGAGGCCCTCAAGGCCGATCTGGGGGTCAGGGCGGCCACCCTCGAGGAGCGCCGGGCGGTGCTGCTGCGCCGCCGCGACGAGGTGGCCCAACGCCTGGCCCGTCACGCCGGTGAACTGCAGGCCGCCGCCGGCCGGAGGCGACTGCTCGATGCCCGACTCGGCGCCGTGGACCGTCTGGCCCGATTCGTGACCCGGCGCGGTGCTCTAGTGGACACCGAGCTGAGTCGGCTCCGGGCCCGCCGGGAACGGCAGTCCGCCGCCACCAGGGCGGTGGCCGCCGAACTCGACGCCCACCGGGCCCGGCGCTCCGAGCTGGACCGCCGACTGAACGAGATCAGGGAGCTCCTGGGTC
>DRKF01000504.1 GCA_011051915.1 Acidimicrobiales bacterium
GACGACGGTCCATGCCGCCCTCCACCGGTCGGCGGTGTTGTCGGCCACCACCGCGGCCACGACACTTCCCAGCACCACATAGACCTTGTCACCGGAGACATCGGTGAAGTCGAACCCGGCCGGGTCGGCCAGCAGCTCCTCGGTGGCGGGCAGATCGTCGAATGCGAGGTAGTGGAGGAACTCCGAGCCCGTTCCCACGCCCACCGAACCCGTGATCAGCAGATCCCGTGTGAGGTCGCCTGCTCCCGCCTGGCGACAGGCGGTGAGCAGCAGCATGACCCGCTCCCACGTCGCCGGGTTGGGCCAGCCTCGTCCCGTCGATCCCGCATCCCGGGGAACGTCGATCACCGCCTGGCGGTTGGCCGCCAGGAATCCGGTCACCACACCGATGGCCTCGGGGTCGTAGGACAGGGTCCGCCGCAGCCTGGTGTATCCCCCCAGCGGCTCCTCCCCGACCGGAATCTCCGCCAGCCGGGGCATTCGAACCTCGGGGAAACCGGCCAGGAAGCCCTGGATCAGGTAGTCGGCGTCGGGCGCCCAGTCCAGGTGCACGAAACGCCTGCTCACCGCGGGTGGGAACTCCCAGACCGCGGTTCCGGACGTGTCGGGATTACCCGCCAGGACGAAGCTCACCCGTGAGCCGAGATCGAGGGGGCCGACCACCTTCTCCTCCAGGACCCTGAGACAGGCGGCCTGAATGGCGGGAGTGGCGCTGGAGAACTCGTCGAAGAACACCAGAGCGGTGCGACCGGCGACCTTCACCGCCCAGTCGACCGGCAGTCTCCTCACCATCTCCGCCTCCCGGTCGGGGGACGGAAAGCCACCGAAATCGGCCGGATCATGGACCGAGGCGATCAGGGTCACGAAGGGGTAGGACTGTTCGTCCCATCCGTTGGCGTCGCGGTACGCCTTCACCGTCTGCTGAACGATCGAGGTCTTGCCCACCCCCGGCTCACCCCAGAGAAAGACCGGGGTTCTCGTGGCCACCGCTATGCCGAGTGCCTCCTGAGTGGCGGCAAATGTCTCCGCTCCACCGACCATTCACGCCTCCTCGGGGACGGCTGCCTGCACCCACACCTGTCGACCTGGGCCCAGGGAAATGTACCGTGCCCCGGCTCGCCGATCGGGTCTCCGGCAGGCATGTCGGGGTCTCGGCCGATGGCATCATGGACCCGTGAAGTTCGACGGTGAGGATCCCGACTGGCACGAGACCTCGGGACCGGTGGGGTTCCGGCCGTTGACCGGGAGCCCCGGGATGCTGCGCCGGACCTGGCCCGATGTGGGCGGCTTCTCCTATGAGTTCGTGGACAGGAGGTTCGGACGGGGAATCATCCAGGTTCACGACGGTCAGGTCACGGTGTTCGCGATCGGCAGGGGTCGCCGGCCCCGAGCCGCACGGATCGGAGCCGACGGTCCCACACTGGACGACGTCGCGGGGCTCCACGCCGACCTCTTCGAGTTCGCGGCCGCGGAACTGGCGCGACTGATCGAGTCCCTGGGACTCCGGCAGACCAGCGATGTGGACGCCTCCTGGAAGGCGCTCGCCCGACTGCTCGAGCTGATCCTCATCGATGCCGGATTCCGCCGGTCGAACAAGGTGGGACAGATCACACCGTTCGCCTACGTCGTGGCGACCCGGCCGGTGCTCGACCCCGACCGCGTCCATCGCGTACTTCTCGGTGCGGGGGTGTCCGCCGATCGGACCGACCTGGTGGTCAGGGTCCTCAGGGAGATCGACCCCGGATTGGAGGCCCTCGACGCTCTCGCCGGTGAGAAACCCGGCCTGGCCAGTATCGATCGCCTGTCCGATCTCGCCCACGACGCCGGCTGGGGCAAACGCGAGATGGAGATGATCCGATCCGCCCGCCACGGCTGGGTCCACCAGACCGAACACGGCTGGGTGGCCACCCGCCGGTCCGGCATCGGGTACGTCCCCGAGGCCCAGGCTCTGGTCGAGGTGCTGGTGAAGGGAGGTTGTGACGAGACCCGGGCCAACGAGGTCGTGATGGCCGCCGGGTCTCCCTGGAGCCTGGATCGCCTGCCGCCCGATCTGGTGGCCCGTTACGGCCCTCGGAGATCCGAGCCGGTCGGAACCCTGACGACCGCCACCAGAACGATCCGGTACCTGGAGGCCGGGGGCAGGGTCCGGGTCCCCGACCTCGACGGGTTCCTCGCCGAGTTGGCGCAGGGCCGGGTTCCCGTGACCCTGAGCTGGTCGGAGGACAATGGACTTACGTGGCTGTCGGTGGAAGGCACGGCTTCGGTCACGGGTGAGGTCTCGCTGCGGGACATCCACCCACCCGGGTTCGAGCCCTACCTGGGGCAGCTGTCCCGGGTGATTGCATGCAGTCCCGGGGATGTGGTGGACCTCTGGGCCGGTCTCTCCTCGCCGAGTGATCTGGTGCTGAGCCGGAGAGAGGAGTGGACAGCGGGGTGGATTCCGCTGGCGGCCGAGATCCTGACCCTGGTCGGGGCGGGACGCCGGGTCCCGGTGGCACTGAGGCGGAGACTCCTCGCCGTCCTGATCCGCGAACCGTCCGAGGTGTCGACTGATCAACGGCTCCGGGACCTCCTGGACCTGCCCGCCGAACACCTGCGTCTGCTCGACCATGTCGCCACCCTGGACGGCAGCAGGTCCCGGTTGGCCGAAGCCCTCGAGACCTACCGGGACTTCGGGTTGGCCAAGGACTTCGGCGACACGCTGTACCAGGCCGCCGGCCGGAGCTATCAGTACTCGTCGAGTCTCGCCGTTTCGGACCTCGACAGAGGGCCGGATCTCGTCGGCCGGCGGCGGGCGACCGCCCGCAGGCTCCTGGCCGGGGCAGCCACAGGGGGTTGACCCGGCTCTCTCGGGTTCGACGGCCGAGCAGATCGGGAACGCCGCGGACTACGGTGAGACCGGCACTCGATTCGCGGCTCCCGGGGGAGGTGGCAGCGTGGATTCAGCCACCGGGGATTCCAACCTCTACCAGTGGGTGGAGGGTCACGCTCGGGAACGCCCGGACTCCGTGGCGGTCACCGGGGTGGGTCCCTCCCTCACCTGGGCCCAGCTCGTCGACACCGTCGATCGGGTTTCCGGTGGACTGGCGAGCCTCGGGGTCGAGCCCGGAGACGTGGTGGCGGCCCAACTCCCGAACATCCCCGAGTTCCTGATCCTGCTGCTGGCCGCTGTCCGGCGCGGCGCGATCCTCCAGACCCTTCACATGCCCTACCGCGAGGCGGAGCTGGAATCGCTTCTCCGCCACGGCCGGGCCAGTGCAGTGGTGGTCCCATCGGTCTCCGGTGACCGCCGACCGGTCGACGAGCTGCTCTCCCTGAAGTCCTCCCTACCCGACCTGCGTCACGTGATCACGGTCGGTGAGGCCACGCCCGGTACCTCGTCGTTCGGTGA
>DRKF01000505.1 GCA_011051915.1 Acidimicrobiales bacterium
GGGACGGATCACCGGTCAGGGCGGCGAGGGCCGGGAGCAGGGGAGGGATCTCCGCCTCGGCCAGGGCGGAACGGATCGCCTCGTCGGTGAGCTCCTCGGCGGTCGGTGGCCTGTCCCACTCGGTGTCCGAGCCGTACTCGCCGTCGAAACCGGTCATCTCGTATCCCCCTGGGTCGCTGTCAGGTCGGGCCCCTCGCCGGGCTGACGGACTCCATCCTGCCAATGCCGGGCCCTCCGAACCCAGGCGGGGCGCCGTCGGCACCCCGTCTACCACTAGGTTCGGTCCATGCCGTTTCCACGTTTCGCCTGGGGTTCGGGAGAGGAGTGCTCGGCCCCGACCGTCCACCACGAGGGAGCGGTGGTGAGGGTCGACGAGATGGAATCGACGGGGCACTACCGGAACATGGATCTGGATCTGGCCCTGGCCGCCGGTCTGGGAGTCGATGTCTGGCGCTACGGCATCCCGTGGCACCGGGTGGAGACCGCACCGGGGTGTTACGACTGGGAACTGTGGGACCGCGCCCTGGCCGGATGCCGCCGCGAGGGACTGGAGCCCGTGATCGACCTGTGCCATTTCGGCCTGCCCGACCACTACGGCGGATTCTCCGATCCGGGTTGGGTCGAGGGTCTGGTGGACTACGCCGAGGCCTTCCTGGCCCGCTATCCCGATCCGACGCTGTTCACCCCGGTCAATGAGCCTCTGGCCACCGCCGGGGTGTCGTGTCTCTACGGACAGTGGAACGACCGCCTCAGCGACGTCGACGCCTACGCCCGGGCCCTGGCCCACTGCATCAGGGCCGATCTGGAGGTGGCGGCGATGGTCCGAGCCGACCGCGACGGCTGGAACGTCTCCGCCGAGGTGTTCCTCGTTCCGGTGGTACTCGACGAGGCGGCCCGGGGAGGGGCCGAGAAGCTGGCGGCCCGGGTGAGGGCGCCGTGGGACCTACGGCTCGGTCACGAGGTGGACCCTCTCGTGGCCCATGAGTTCCGGACGGTTCCCGAGGCCGAGATGGAACGGATCGCGGAGCTGGCCGGACCGGAGAACTTCATCGCCGGCCACGACTTCTACCCCACCTCGGCCCTGCCCATGGGCGGGTCGCCCGGAATCGAACTCACCGTCGACGAGCGTCTCGACGCCTATGCGGCCGCCGCCTCGGAGTTCCACCAGCGCTACGGGGTGGATTTCTGGGTGTCGGAGACGTCGTGCCTGGGGCTGGGTCCGGATCGGGCGGAGGAGTGGCTGACGGGGATGACCGACCGTCTGAAGGCCATGGTGGCCGAGGGCGTGGGGGTGCGCGGGCTGTGCTGGTACAGCCGCGGTGACCAGCACGACTGGGACACGATGCTGGTGCCCCCGGTTCAGCAGGTCACCGAGGTCGGCCTGTACGACCTGGACCGGAACGAGAGGCCGGTCGCCGATCTGCTCCGCCGTCTGGCCCGGGAGTTTCCGTAGGGAGTCCGGGGCCCCTCAGCCACCGTCGATGATGTCCAGGGCCCGCTCGACGTCGGCAACGGTGTTGTACAGGTGGAACGACAGGCGGGTCCGGCCGTCCCGCTCGGCCACCGCGACATCGGCCGCCGCCAGGTCCCGCCCCGCGGTGGGATGGTCGATGCTGACTATCGCCGAGTCGCCGGGCTCCAGGCCCAGGCCCGTCCGGAACCTGTTGGCCAGATCCAGATCGTGGCGGTGGATGGCCTCCACGCCGACATCGGCGAGCAGCTCCAGGGCCGGGGCCGCCCCCACCCAGCAGGACCACGCCGGGGAGGTGTCGTACCGGCGGGCGGTGCCGGCCAGACGCAGGGGAGGACCGTAGATCGACGACCAGCGGTCCTCACCGGCGTACCACCCGGCGTTGAGGGCGGGAACCCGGTCGTGCAGCTCGGGACCGATGGTCATGAAACCCGACCCCCGGGGACAGCACAGCCACTTGTACGCCCCGACCGCGGTGATCGAGAAGTCGTCGGCCCCGAAGGGCAGCCATCCGGCGGCCTGGGTGAAGTCGACGAAGGTGAGAGCGCCGTGGTCAGCGGCGGCGACCCTAAGCCCGTCCAGGTCGATCAGCCGTCCGTCGGAGGACTGCACTGCGCTGACCGCAACCAGAGTGGTTCGGCTGTCGATGCTCTCGATCACCCGGTCCAGGGGAACCAGTTCGACCTCCACGCCCCGGTCCCGGGCCTCGAGAAACGGGAACAGCACCGAGGTGAAGTCCTCCTGGGCCAGCAGCACCCGGTCTCCGGGGCCCATGGCCGCGGCCGCCAGCCCGGCCACCGTCGAGACCTGGGCGGTGATCGCCACCCGGTCGGGCCCGGTCCGGGCCAGCCTCGCGTAGGCGATCCGGCTGAGGTCGACCCAGTTGTCCATGACCAGGGGGTCGACCCGCCCGGCGATCCAGTCGGCGGTGGCCGTCTCCATGGCCTCGACGGACTTCCGGGGTGGCAGGCCGACGGTGGCGGAGTTGAGGTATAGCCGGGACGGTGAGAATTCGACCTGGGCGGAGGGAATGTCCATGGATCCAGACTGACAGAGCGCACGGGTTCCAATCGACTCCGGAGAGGAGGTGTGATGCCGATGCCGGGCGGTCCGCCCGCTGGTCAGTCGTCGGTCGCGGGGACCGGACTGTGAGAGCTCCGGCGACCTCCGGTACCGTCTGGCGGAGAAGCGACGGGACGGCCGGAAACGGTCCCGATCGGCTCCGTGGCGGCCGGCCGTTCCTCTGGGAAGGGGATGGTTCCGTGGAGTCTCGAATCCGGTTGCACTGGTTCCTGCCTACCGGTGGGGACAGTCGGGACGTGCTGCCCGATCCCGGTCGACCCGGGGTACGCGATCCGTCCCGCAAGTACCTGACCCAGGTGGCCGTGGCCGCCGATGAACTCGGCTTCGAGGCGGTCCTGACCCCGTGTGGAACCGGATGCGAGGACGCCTGGATCTCCACCGCCTCGCTGATCGGGGAGACCGACCGCCTGAAGTTCCTGGTCGCGTTCCGCCCCGGGTTGCTGTCCCCGACCCTGGCGGCCCAGATGGCCTCCACCTACCAGCGGATGTCCGGCGGACGGATGCTGGTCAACGTGGTCACCGGGGCCGAACCCCGGGAGCTGCACCGCTTCGGCGACTACGCCGACAAGCCCACCCGCTATGAGAGAACCGGTGAGTTCCTCGCGGTCATGAGGGGGGCATGGTCGGGTGAGCCCTTCGACTTCGAGGGCCGCCACTACCGGGTGGAGGGGGCCATGACCCGGGAGGTCCCCGATCCCCTCCCCGAGATCTACTTCGGCGGCGCGTCCGACCCGGCCAAGGATGTGGCGGCCTCCCAGGCCGACGTCTACCTGGTGTGGGGTGAACCACCGGAGGCGGCCCGGGCCCAGGCCGACGACGTCCGGTCCCGGGCGGCGGCCCTGGGACGCGAGTTGCGCTACGGAATCCGGTTCCACGTGATCGCCCGGAACACCTCCGCCGAGGCCTGGGCCGCCGCCGATGCCCTCCTGTCGGGTATCTCGGCGGAGGCCGTCGCCGAGGCCCAGGCCGACTTCCGGTCGACAATGTCGGAGGGTCAGAGGCGTATGGCCGAACTGCACGGGGGGGACAGCGATCGTCTGGAGATCCATCCCAACGTCTGGGCCGGTATCGGTCTGGTCCGGGGTGGGGCGGGAACGGCCCTGGTGGGCAGCCACCAGGAGGTGGCGGACCGCATCCTGGAGTACAGGGCGGCGGGGTTCGAGGAGTTCATACTGTCGGGCTACCCCCA
>DRKF01000506.1 GCA_011051915.1 Acidimicrobiales bacterium
CGGAGATTTCCGTGGTGGAGGGGTGCATGTCACGGGTGGCCGAGCGGGGCTGGGATCCGCTGTACGCCAGGGTGGACATGGTGCGCCTGGCCGACGGTTCGGCCCTCCTGGCCGAGCTGGAACTGATCGAACCCAACCTGTTCCTCTACGTCCGACCCCAGGCGGTCGAGACCTTCGCCTCCGCCGTACTCAACCGATTGTGATTCCGATCGGCATCGGTACGGCACCACCCCGGGGCCGATATCCGGGAGCTCTCGCCGGTTGGTTCGGCCGGGGCCGGGCGTTTCCGACCGGGCAGGGTTCTCCCCGGCTCACGCCGGGCATTGTGAGACCCGCTTCCACGGCATCGCCTGTGTCGACGTCGAGTTCGGAAGTCCGAGTGGCGACGCGTCACCGCCAGCTCATGCGGCTGCGAAGGAGGGACTGTGGGGTCGGAACCCGACGGACCTCATTCCTCTCCGGGATCCCGGGACCGGCTGATCTCGTGTTGGGCGATGTCGAAGCCGAGCGCCCAGGCCCGACCCCGCAGCGTGAGATTGAGGAAGTAGTTGGCGACGGTGGCGGGCTCGACCTCCATGTTGTTGTCGAGCCACCATTCGAGGACCGAGAAGAAGGAACTGGCCCAGTGGGCGGCGATCAGGTCGATCGGTAGCCGGGGTTCGGTGCCGGCCTCGGCCGCCTGCCTGAGCAGCGCCGGTTCGATATCGACGGCGGCCGACGCTATGGCCCGCCGCAGGGGCTTGCCGTCGCCTGCTCCCGACAGGAGAACTCTCATGGCCGGGGCGTTGTCGGCCGCCGACTTGAACAGGACCTCGGTGGGCTCACTCACCAACCTGCCGGCACGTTCGACGGCAGCGGAGGACTCGGCCCGCAGGCCCTCGAGAGCGTGTTCGAGGGCCGCGTCGAGCAGGGCGGTCTTGTCGGAGTAGTGGCTGTAGAACGCCGGACGGGAGACATCGGCCCGTTGGAGGATGTCTTCGATCGTGATGTCGTTGAAATCGGTCTCGAGGCAGAGCTCGATCATCGCCGACTCGAGACGGTGGCGGGTACGGCGGACGCGAGCGTCGACCCGATCCCGGTGGTCTTCGGTGCTGGGGGCCATGGGTCAGATTATCGGCACCTGGCGAGAAGATGAACGAGTTGACAGATAACTAACACTCTGTTAGATATCAACCCGGGCGGGTCACCGCGATCGTGCTCGCCCGACCCGACGTCCGCTACCGGAGATGAGGACTACGAGGTGAAGAATCTGCTGCAACCAGGGCTCGGTGAAGAGGCGCAGGAGGTGGTGGCGGTGGTGCACCGATTCGCGGAGGACGACATGCGTCCTGCCGGGATCGAGCTCGACCGACTGGCCGACCCCGAGGACGTGATCGCGCCGGGTTCTCGCCTGTGGGAGGTCCATGAGCGATTTGCTCAGCTCGGACTCCACGAAGCCGAGGAGAGCGAGTTGTTCGAACCGTTCGAGGCGGCACTTCTGGGTTGTCACATCAGCGAGGAACTGGGTTGGGGTGACCCGGGACTGTCCATCAGCCTGGGTGTGGCCAGGTTTCCCCAGCGGCTGATCGCCCTCCTGGGAAGCGATGAGCTGAAGGAGCTCTACCTCACGTCCGAACCCCTGGTCGGCTGCTGGGCCATCACCGAGGCCGATCACGGGAGCGACTCGATCTCCTTCAACCAGCCCGGCTTCGGGGACCCGGCCATCCGCCCCAACGTGATCGCTCACCGCGACGGGGACCACTACGTACTGACCGGATCCAAGTCGGCCTGGGTGTCCAACGGTGTGATCGCCGAGGTGGCGGCCATGCACTGCGGCATCGAGGGTGACGGGGGGTTCGACAAGGGTGGTATCTGCATCGTCCCCCTCGACGGCCCCGGGGTGACGAGAGGCAGGAACCTCGACAAGCTCGGCCAGCGGCCTCTGCCCCAGGGCGAGATTCACCTCGACGAGGTACGTGTGCCCGCTTCACACATGGTCGTCGACGAGACCGCCTACCGGGGTGCGGTGGAGCTCATCCTGGCTCTCGCCAACGCCCACATGGGCAGCACCTTCAGCGGTCTGGCCCGTGCCGCCCACGAACTCGCCGTCGACTACGCCAGGAACCGGGTCCAGGGCGGAAGGCGACTGATCGACCAGCAGCATGTGCAGTCGCGGCTGCTCAAGATGTTCTCCAAGGTTCAAGCGGCCACAGCATTGTCGCGGCACACCCGTCTGGTGGGGGTCGCCAACGGTGGGGCACCGCCCATCCACTATTCGATCGCTTCGAAGATCTTCTGCACCAATGCCGCCTTCGAGGTCGCCTCCGAGGCGGTGCAGGTATTCGGTGGCAACGGACTGGCCCGGGAGTATCCCGTCGAGAAGCTTCTGCGGGACGCGCGGGCCTCGATGATCGAGGACGGCTGCAACGAGATGCTCAGCATCATCGGCGGGGCCCAGCTCTGACCGGAGGTCGCCACCTTGTCCACCAGCGATGATCCCCACGGAGGTCCCTACCGATGGAACTGAGAGAAGCGATCGGGCGCCGGCGTTCGATCAGATTCATGCGGCCGTACATGCCCGTCGAGCCCGCCAAGATCCAGAGAATGCTGGAAGCAGCACGGATCGCGTCGCACTGGGGCAATGTCCAAGGGCTTCGGGCTGTCGTGGTGTTCCGCGACAGCGCGCCACCGGAAACTCTCGAGGCGGTGAAGGGAGCGGTGGCGGGATACCAGATCGAGAGAGCACCGGTCGTCATAGTCTGGTACTTCGACGCCGCGGCGGTGGATGATCAGAGTGACCGGCTACGGGAACTGGTGGCGGCGGGCGCCATCGGGGTGGGTGACAGGAAGACCGAGCAGCTCGAATCCACGCTCATACCGTTCTTCGAATCGATTCGCGAGGATCTCAAGGCGCCCGGTCTGAACGAGCTCGACGCCGGGCAGGGCATCGCCCAGGCGACCCTCATGGCCTACGAACAGGGTCTCGGCACCTGCTGTCTGGGAACCCCGAACCGGGAGCAGATTCGTGAGCAACTGGGCCTGCCCGACTCTGCTCGGGTTCTCGTGCTCCAGACCGTGGGCTACCCCGCCGAGCATTGGGAGGCCGGAGGACAACGACCGCGCCGGCCCTTCGGGGAGCTCTTCCACATGAACCGGGTCGGGACTCCGTTCCCGCGGTCACAGGAGGTCGTGGATGAACTCACCGGGGCCGGGATGTTCACGCGGCCGGCGCCACTTCCCTACCGCGAGGCCGAACTCGAGTATCTCCGCCGGGCCATCGACGTGCCCGGGTCGGGCCTGATCTGAAGGGCGGGCACAGTCGTGAACGATGATCCAGTGATCGCCGGTGTGGGCATGACCACTTTCGGCAAGCACCTCGATCGTGGGCTGAAGTCCCTCGGAGGGGAAGCGGCCCGTGCCGCACTCCGTGACGCGGGGATAGAACCGGGCGAAGTACAGGCCGCCTGGGTGGGCAACGCTGCCGCCGGTCTGGTCACCGGGCAGGAGTCCATCCGCGGCCAGGTCATTCTCCGCAGCACCGGCATCGGCGGAGTGCCCGTCATCAACGTCGAGAACGCCTGTGCGAGCGCGTCTACCGCGTTTCATCAGGCCGCGGCCCTGGTGCGTGCCGGTGTTCACGACTGCGTCCTCGCCCTGGGCGTCGAGAAGCTGTACCACCCGGACAGGGCGCGGTCGTTCGCCGCCTATGCGGGCGCAGTCGATGTCGAGGCCAGGGAGGAGATACTGGCATCGCTGCAGCGAAGTGCCGTCGAGAGCGGGGCGGACACGGCGGCCACCGGCGCCGGTCGGAAGCGGTCGCTCTTCATGGACATCTACGCCGCAGCCGCCCGCTCCTACATGGAGCGCCACGGCACGACCGTCGAGCAGCTGGCAGCCGTGTCGGCGAAGAACTCCCGACACGGCGCCCTGAACGAACGAGCGCAGTTCCGCACCCGCCTCAGCGTCGAGGACGTCCTCGCGGCTCCTCTCGTCGCCGAACCGCTCACCCGGCCGATGTGTTCACCCATCGGTGATGGGGCAGCCGCGGTGGTGATAATGAGTCCGGCTCGAGCCGCGAAGGTGGGGGTGACCCGACCGGTGAGGATAAGGGCCTGCGTTCTCCGGTCCGGTGAGGACTCCCAGGCCGAGGGTGATGCGGCCACGAAGGCCGCCCGGGCCGCGTACGAGCGGGCCGGTGTGGGTCCCGAGGAGTTGGACGTGGTCGAGTGCCACGACGCGTCGGCACCGGCAGAGCTGAAGGCGTACGACGCTCTCGGGCTCTGTGCCCCGGGTGAGAGCGGGGCCCTGGTCGAGGACGGGGCTACCTCTCTGGGCGGACGGATCCCGGTGAACCCGTCGGGTGGACTGCTCCGCAAGGGGCATCCGATCGGGGCCACCGGTCTCGCTCAGCTCGTTGAACTGACCGAGCAACTGCAGGGGCGATGCGGACCGCGCCAGGTGGAGGGAGCTCGGATGGGGTTGGCCCACAACGGTGGTGGCGCCCTCGGCACCGACGTCGCCGCGATGTGCGTCACGGTGCTGAGCAGGTGACGCCGATGAGGGCCGCGCCGGTCGTCGGGGTGCACCGCACATGAACACCCCCACGACACAACTGCTCGCCCACATGGTCAGGACATTCGCCGATCGAGAACCTGACCGCGACATCCTCACCTTCGAGCACCTCAGTCTCGACGGCGGGGCCACCGCGGACGAGGTGCGCACCTATGCCGACATCGCCACGAATGCCAATGGCCTGGCGGCAGCCCTCGTCGAACGGGGCATGGAGCGGGGTGACCGGTTCGCTCTGATGATGAGGAATCACCCCGAGTTCGTGGAAGCACTGGTCGCGGCCTCGATCACTGCGACGGTGGCAGTACCCATAGACGCCCGCACCAAGGCCGAGAAACTCCGATACATGATCGGCGACTCCGGCTGTTCGGGCGTCATCTGCTCCGATGAGTGCCTGGGCGAACTCCTCGCTGCGGTTCGGGGGCTGCCCGTGATCCGGTGGATTCTCGTCCTGGAGACAGGGGAGGGTCATGCCGTCCAGCGGAACACCAAGGTGCCCCTGACGCCGTTGTCCGCGGTACTCCGAGATCCGGTGCCCACCGTCGACATCCGGCTGGAGAGTGGGCGAGACCCGCTGCAGATCGTCTACACCTCGGGGACCACCGGCGATCCGAAGGGCATCGTCTACCGCAATGAGCGAACCCTGTCGTTCTCCGCACTCGGTTCCGTGGTCGGGTACCGGCGCGACGACCGCCCATACACCGGCCTGTCGTTGACCCATGGCAACGCCCAGACCGTCACCATGGGCCCGGCTCTCGCCCTGGGGGTACGGTCCGTGATCAGCCGCCGGTTCACCAAGTCCAGGTTGTGGGATGTCTGCCGCGCGTACGGGGTGACGACGTTCTCACTCCTGGGTGGAATGGCCACTGCTCTCTACAGCGAACCACCGCGCCCGGACGACGCCGACAATCCGGTTCGCTTCGTACTCGATGCCGGCATGCCGGCGGCGATCTGGACCGATTTCGAGCGTCGCTTCGGTGTGAAGATCCTCGAGTGGTACGGGGCGATGGAGGGCGGCCTTGCGATCAACCCGATCGGCGTCGGACCGGTGGGTTCGATCGGCAAGCCACTGCCCGGAACCGAGATGAAGATACTCGACGACGATGACGTCGAGTGCGGTCCGTTCGTGAAGGGCGAGATCTGCTCCCGCCCCGAGGGTGGAGAGGCGGCGCCCGTCGAATATCACGGCAACCCCGCGGCTTCGCGGGCCAAGACCCGCGGGGGATGGCTTCGGAGCGGGGACGTGGGGCACACCGACGAGCGCGGCTGGTTCTTCTTCGACTACCGCAAGGGCGGCGGTCTGCGACGGAACGGCGACTTCATCAACCCCGGGTTCGTGGAGAAGGTGATCGCCGAGCACGAGGAGGTGGCCGATGTCTTCGTCTACGGCGTTCCCGCTGCATCGGGGGCCCCCGGTGAGAGCGACGTGGTGGCGGCAGTCGTGGCCCGTGATCCCGAGCACTTCGACAGCGGATCGGTCTTCGCCCGGTGCCGGGATCGGCTGGAACCGAACTTCGTCCCGAGCTTCATCCAGCTCGTGGACGAGATTCCCAAGACCGCCTCGGAGAAGCCGCAGGAACGGTTCCTCAGAAGAGAGTTCGACCGTGACTCACCAACGGTCTTCGGCCGGTGAACCGATGCGCACGAGCGCGGACCCCCATGCGATGAAGGTCGTTCTCCTGGGAGGAGGAATAGGGTGCAGTCGGTTGGCGCGGCCGCTGGCGCACCGTCTGGGGACGAATCTCACCCTCGTGATCAACCCCGGTGATGACCACTGGCGCTCCGGCCTGCGGATCTGTCCCGACCTGGACACGAACGTCTACGCA
>DRKF01000507.1 GCA_011051915.1 Acidimicrobiales bacterium
GACCTCGAAGACCTGGTCGTCCCGGGTGTCGGGGCCGCTGCTCACGCCTCCCCTCCGTCGGGGACACCCTGGCTGAGGTCGAACATCATGTGGACCTCCCCGGTTCCCAGGGAGCTCTCGTACGCGGACATGGTCCGACCGGGTGATCTCCACCGCCGGCCCCCGAACAACCCGGCCAGTATCAGGTAGTGGCCGAATCTGCCCTCGGGGGCGGCGGTGAGGAACTCCGGGTACATGTCGAGCACCGCGGCGTGGTCGCCCCGCTCCCAGAGGGCGATGATCCGCTCGTCCATCTCCCGGGCCTCGGGTGTGACGATCTCCGAGGGGTCGAAGCCCATGTGGTCGGGGAGTTCCATGAGGGGCCAGAAGCGGTGGCTGAGAGCTCCGCCGCCGATGAACATCACCCTCTCGTCGGACTCGGCGACGGCCTCGGCCACCACCTCCCCGAACGCCAGGAAGTCGTCCAGGGTGGCGGTCTGGCAGGTACTCAACGACAGTGTCTTCTCCCCCCGCAGGAGGTGGCGCTGAAGATTCAGGGTCGGGTACTCGGGTGTCAGCGACCGGTTGGTGGCGTTGGTGGTGGGTACCCCGGCCGCCTTGGCCCGGGCGTGGATCAGTGCCGCCAGTTCCGGACTGCCGGGGTAGTCGTAGGAGTAGTCGGCGATCACCCGGGGCAGCTCTCCGGAGGTGTACGTGCCGCGGTAGCGGTCGGCCCCGGCCAGGACATGACCGGTGAGGGAGAACCAGTGGGTGTCCACGATGGCGAGGGTCGTGGGTTCGAATTCGTCCATGGCGGCCCGTACCCGGGCCAACCCCTCCACGAGGGTGGTGTCGGCTCCACCGCCCATCCGCCGGCGGGCCGCCTCGTCCATCACGATGGTCGGAATGTGGGACAGCACCGCTGCCCCGACGATCTCACCCATGTTCTGCTCCTGTGCTCGTCCTGTGCTCGTCTCGTGGCGTTTACACCGCCCCGGCCCCCGGTCACCCAGGGGTCAGAACGGGGCGATCTGCTCCTGGAACTCGTCGAACAGTTTCCATTCGTGGTCCCGTTGGGCCGTGAAGTGGGCGACCTGGTACATGCGGGGGGCCGAGGCCAGGTAGAAGCGCTCGTAGAGCTCGGTCCGCCCGGCCAGACCGGTGCCGGCGAAGTCCCAGGCGGTGCGGAACACCCTCATCCGCTCGGTGGCGTCGTGGTCCCCGGCCCCGGTCAGGTACCGGTCGATGTAGGGACGGAGCTCGGGATCGGCCATCTCACCCGAACTGGCCACGGCCAGGAGATTGTGGGAGCCGAGCTGGCGGATGATCTCGTTGGTGCGGACCATCCATCCCGGGACGGTCGGGCGGAGGGCCACGAACGGGGCGTCGTCGCAGAGCCACGCCCCCTCGCCCCAGTCCCTGGAGTCGGCCTCGGCCGCCCTGACCGCACTCTTGACCAGCTGGTGGTAGGTCCACACCTCACCCAGGAGCTGGTTGGTCGTGGGGTTGGCGCCGTTGAGCACGGTCACCATCCGGTTCAGCATCTCGTAGGCGAACTGGAACTTCACCATGGCCCGGATGGAGGTCTGCTGCATGATGTTGGCCACCCAGCCCCGGGCCATGACCATGTTGTAGACGTGGGAACTGCCGTCGAGGAACACCCGGTGGGAGGGGACCTCCACGTCGTCGAAGACCACGAAGGCGTCCTGCTCGTCGAAGCGGCTGGAGAAGGGGCGGTCCACGGCCGGCATCGACGATGAGTAGCTGTCCCGGCAGATGAACTTGAGACCCGGGGTGTTCATCGGGATGGAGAACGCCAGGGCGTAGGCGTCGGCTCCCTTGGGGATGGGCTGGCCCGGATAGACGGTGATCTCATCGGCGAAGGGAGCCAGGGTGGCCAGCACCCGGGCCCCGCGTACGATGATGCCGTTCTCGGTGTCGGCGACCTTGTGCAGGGCCACCTCGCCCCCGCCGGCCTCGGTGTCGGGCACGGACTTGTCGATGGTGGGGTGGACGATGACGTGGGTGAGGGACAGATCCCGGCGGGCGACCTCCCTCTGGAACTCGACGAGGTTGGCGGCCCCGGCCTCGTTGCCGTCGAGGGCCCACAGATGGGCCAGGGCGGCGAAACCGGCGAAGCTGACGTTCACGTAGTCGGGGGAACGTCCCATCATTCCCACGTGGTAGCGGGCCATCCGCTCCAGGGCCCGGTGACGCACATCGAGGTCGGCGGCGCTGCGGGGCAGCATGTGGGCGGCGTTCATGGGGCCGCCGTCGACGGGGTCCTCGATGATGCACTCGTCGGCGTGCTCGAGCACGTAGTCGTACCAGCCGGCCATGCCGTGGGCGGCGCCGGTGAGCTTGGGATGGGTGGTCACGTCGGTGACCTTCTCCCCCTCCAGCCAGAGATCCCGACCGTCGCGGAGCCCCTCCAGGAAATCCTGTCCCGTCCTCACTGCCATGTGGTCACCGCCAAGTCATGAGAGCCACGAATGTCTCTGATGTCGTGTGTCGTGTGGGGACGGGCGACCGTACCCGGGGTCGGGTTCGGGCAGCACTGAGTCCCCCCCGGACGAACCCGGGCTAACGAACCATATTGGTTTGAAATCTAACTATCAAGTGGTTCCCGGACGGTTGTCGATGGTCCGGTGCAGCAGATCGGCCAGGGTGGTCAGCTCCGCCGGCTCGAGGTCGGACAACCAGAGCCTCTCCCGACGGTTGTGCTCGAGGTAGGCGGCGCGGGTACGCCTCCGCCCCTCCGGTGTCAGTTCGACGGTGACCACCCGGCCGTCGTCGGATCTGCGGCTGCGTTCGATCAGACCCTTGCCCTCGAGGGTCTTGAGGGCACTGGAGATCGAGGCCCTCGACACTCCCGACAACCGGGCGAGCTGGGCGGGTTCGAGGGGACCCGACACCCACAGGGCGAACATGGCCCGGAACCCGGCCCAGCTCCAACCGGCGGGACGGTGGACCTCGGCCTCGAGATCGGTCACCAGCAGGTTCACCAGCCTGACCATGTCGAAGACGACGGTCATGGCATCGGGGTCGGCCTCGGGGACCTCCCGGGTGATTCGGGCCCGGGCCACCTCGGTGAAGTCGCCCGGTGCGCCCACCCTCAGGCCTCCACGCTCACGATCTCGACCGATATCCTGGCCCCGTTGGGGGCCTCGAACACGATCGTGTCGCCGGGGTGGTGACCCTCGAGGGACTGACCCAGCGGGGACTGGGGCGAGCACACGTCGAGGTCGGAGTGCTTCTCCTCGATGGATCCGAACAGCAGCTTCTCGGTGAAGTCGTCGCCCTCGTACCGCAGCTCGACCACGCAGCCGGGAATCACCTCGCCGTCACCGGAACCGTCGATGATCTCACTGTTCTCGATGATGGACTGCAGGTGGCGGATGCGCCCCTCCATCTTGCCCTGCTCCTCCTTGGCGGCGTGGTAGTCGCCGTTCTCGGAGAGGTCACCCAGCAGTCGGGCCTGTTCGATCTTGTCGGCGATCTCGATTCGCCCGCGGGTCGTCAGATCGCGGTGCTCCTCGACCAGGCGGTCGAAGGCGGCTTGGGAGAGTCGGTGGGTCTCGGCCATCACCCAGAGGGTAGAGCCATGCCGTTGCGATCGCACCGGATCGTGGGTGGGGTCGGTGGAGCCATGCCGTTGCGATCGCACCGGATCGTGGGTGGGGTCGGTGGAGCCATGCCGTTGCGATCGCACCGGATGGCGGGTGGGGTCGGTGGAGCCATGCCGTTGTCTCGGCCGCGGATCGGTGCCGCTATCGTCCAGGTCTCCACAGACCAACACCCGAAGAGCCGGAACGAGGAAGCCCCATGACCAGTCGGATCGCAGTCATCGGCGGAGATGGCATCGGGCCCGAGGTGACCGCCGTCGCCGTCGACATCATGAAGTCGGCCGGGGCCGACATCGAGACGGTGGACTTCGATCTCGGCGGGTCCCGCTATCTGAGAGACGGGACGGTGCTTCCCGATGAGATCCTCACCGAACTCCGGGGTTTCGACGCCATCCTGCTGGGTGCCGTGGGCACACCGGGTGTACCCCCGGGGTTGATCGAGCGGGGGCTGCTCCTCAAGGCCCGCTTCGAACTGGATCTCTACATCAACCTCCGGCCCTTCACCCTCCCCGACGGTCACGAGTTCATGGTCGTGA
The DNA here is from genome assembly GCA_011051915.1 of Acidimicrobiales bacterium. GTDB lineage: Bacteria > Actinomycetota > Acidimicrobiia > Acidimicrobiales > Poriferisodalaceae > DRKF01. The sequence continues at coordinate 4,142 of DRKF01000507.1, forward strand.
GGGAGAACACCGAGGGGGCCTACGCCGGAGAAGGCGGTTTCCTCCGCAAGGGCACACCCCAGGAGGTGGCGACCCAGGGCTCGGTGAACACCCGTCACGGTGTGGAGCGGTGCATCAGGTTCGCCTTCGATCTGGCCCGCTCCCGCCCGGCCCGGCATCTGACCCTCGTGCACAAGACCAACGTGCTCAACTTCTCCGGTGACCTGTGGTCCCGGGCCTTCGACGAGGTGTCCGCCGACTACCCCGATGTCGAGACCGGCTACAACCACGTCGACGCCGCCTGCATCCATTTCGTGCAGGACCCCCACCGTTACGACGTGATCGTCACCGACAATCTCTTCGGGGACATCCTCACCGACCTCGGAGGGGCGGTGGCCGGAGGCATCGGGCGGGCCGCCTCGGCCAACCTGAATCCCGACCGCACCGCCCCCTCGCTGTTCGAGCCGGTGCACGGATCGGCCCCCGACATCGCGGGGCAGGGGCTGGCCAACCCGGTGGCCGCGGTCCTCTCCGCCGCCATGATGCTGGAGTTCCTGGGTCAGGACGAGCCGGCCCGGCGCATCGAGGAGGCCTGCGCCACGGTTCCCGACGAGGGGGGCACCGCCGCCATCGCCGCGGCCATCACGGCCGGCGTCGAGGGAACCCGGTAGCGACCACACGCCCGTGCCTGGTCGCCGGGTCCCCCCAGCCGCGCTCCCGGTCGTTCCCCAGCGGCATCGCGATTGTAAGAGTGCCCCGGTTGGGGTGAACTGGAATGCGTCGAACATGGAAGGATCCCCCCATGCCCATCGAATCCTCCGAGTACATCTGGATGGACGGGAACCTGGTCCCCTGGGACGAGGCCCGCATTCACATCCTGACCCACACCCTCCACTACGGAAACGGCGTCTTCGAGGGCATCCGGGCCTATGAGACCCCCTCGGGCACGGCGGTGTTCCGTCTCACCGAGCACATCGAGCGTCTCCACGCCAGCGCCAAGATCCTGATGATCGACATGCCCTACTCGGTGGACGAGCTGATCGCCGCCACCAAGGAGACCGTTCGGGTCAACGGGTTGGCGTCCTGCTACATCCGACCCATCGCCTATCTGGGCTACGGGGAGATGGGTCTCAATCCCCTGCCGTGCCACACCAACGTCTCGATCGCGGTGTGGCCGTGGGGCGCCTACCTCGGGGAGGAGAGCCTCAGCCGTGGCGTGAACATGATGATCAGCTCCTGGCAGCGTCACGACCCCAACGCCATGCCCCCCGCCGCCAAGGGCTGCGGTCACTACATCAACTCCCAGATGGCCAAGGTGCAGGCCGTCAAGGCCGGGTACGACGAGGCGATCCTGCTCTCGCCCCAGGGCTATGTCAGTGAGTGCACGGGTGAGAACCTGTTCATAGTCAAGAACGGTGAGATCATCACCCCGCCGGTCTCGGCGGGGGCGCTGGAGGGGATCACCCAGAGCGCCATCAGGGTCATCGCCACCGATCTGGGCATCCCCTACCGGACCGCGAACCTGCTCCGCTCGGACCTGTACACCGCCGATGAGGCCTTCCTCTCGGGAACCGCGGCCGAGGTCGTGCCGATCCGCAGCGTGGACGACCGGGTGATCGGCGACCGCGGTCCCATAACCACCCGGGTGCAGGAGACCTTCTTCGCCGCCGTCCGGGGTGAGATCGAGCGCTACTCGGCGTGGAACGAACATGTCTGACCCGGCGCCCGACTCCCCGCCCACCATCAGCCGCCTGGGGGTACGCCGGCCCGAATGGCCCGAGAGCGTCGAGATCTTCGACACCACCCTGCGCGACGGCGTCCAGTTCGAGGGGATCTCGGTCACCGCCGAGGACAAGATCCGTATCACCCGGCTGCTCGACGAGCTGGGAGTGGCCTGGATCGAGGGGGGCTACCCCGGGGCCAATCCCAAGGACCGCGAGTACTTCGCCCGGGCCCGCCGCGAGCTCGATCTCACGACCTCGACCCTGGTGGCGTTCGGGTCCACCCGCCGCCCCCTGGGCCGGGTGGACGAGGACCCCACCCTGGCCACCCTGGTCGAGGCCGGGACCTCCACGGTGTGCATCGTGGGCAAGTCGTGGGACTACCACGTGACCGAGGCCCTCCGGACGACCCTGGACGAGGGTGTGGCCATGGTGGGCGACTCGGTTCGATTCCTCAAGGAGAACGGCCTGAGGGTGTTCTTCGACGCCGAGCACTTCTTCGACGGGTACAAGCGCAACCCCGAGTTCGCCCTGAGGGTCCTCGAGGCGGCAGCGGTGAACGGCGCCGACGCCCTCGTGCTGTGCGACACCAACGGCGGTTCCCTGCCTCACGAGGTGGGTGAGATGGTCGGGGCGGTCGTCTCCCACTTCGACAGCGACCTCACCATCGGCATCCACACCCAGAACGACACCGGCTGCGCGGTGGCCAACTCCGTCGCCGCGGTGACGGCGGGGGCCCGTCAGGTGCAGGGCACGATGAACGGCTACGGGGAGCGCACGGGCAACTGCGACAACACCGTGCTGATACCCGACCTCACCCTCAAGATGGGGATCGCCACCCTGCCCGAGGGTCGCCTGGAGCGCCTGACCACGATCAGCCACCACGTGGCCGAGCTGGTCAACATGGCGCCCGAGCACCAGCAGCCCTACGTGGGGTCATCGGCGTTCGCCCACAAGGCGGGGCTGCACACCAGCGCCATCGCCCGTCGCCCCGACTCCTATGAGCACATCGACCCCGAGCTGGTGGGCAACAGCACCCGCTTCCTGGTGTCGGATCTCTCGGGTCGGGCGACCCTGGCCCTCAAGGCCGAGGAGTTCGGCCTCGAGCTGGACGGCGCCGCCCTGGGCCACCTGGTGGAGCGACTCAAGCGTCTCGAGCACGAGGGCTACCACTTCGAGGCCGCCGACGCCTCCCTGGAGCTGGTGATGCTGCAGGCGGCGGGATGGGAGCCGAGGTTCTTCGAGGTGGAGTCGTTCCGGGTGGTGACCGACCGTCGCTCCGACGCCACCTTCGACACCGAGGCCACGGTCAAGGTCCACGTCGGAGAGGACAGGATCGTGACCGTGGGCGAGGGCAACGGACCGGTCAACTCCCTCGACGCCGCCCTCCGGCTGGCGATCGGGAACTTCCACCCGGTCGTGAACGACATCCACCTGACCGACTACAAGGTGAGGGTGATCGACACCGGCCAGGGCACCGCGGCGGTGACCCGGGTGCTGATCGACACCTCCGATGCCGACGAGACCTGGACCACCATCGGGGTGTCGGAGAACATCATCGAGGCCTCGTGGCTGGCCCTGCGGGACGGCTTCAACTACGGGTTGCTGAGGGCCCACGGAGCCGGGGCCGGGTCGGCGACTGGGTAGGCTCGGATCGATGTCGGCACCTCCCTATGTTCCCCACCCACCCACGGAGAAGGCCCGGACGTACCACTCCCCGCCCCACGTTCCCGATCTGGGATCGGCACCCCGACCGGCGGAGATCCACCGCCCCCAGCCCCACCTTCCCGAGATGGGCTATCCCGGACCCGATCAGGGTTTCGCCCTGAAGCTGGTGCACCTGTTCGAGGACCGTCTGGTGACCGCCCCCGGAGAGCACACGGACGACATCGTGGCCGGGGTGGTGGCGGTGGCCCTCAAGAGGGCGTCGATCTTCGGGCGGGCTCCCGTCGTCCACGATCTCACGGTCGCGTTCGAGCTGTTCGGGTTCCTCGATGAGGCGCCCGGCGACCTGGTCGAGTGGCGTCGGGAACTGTTCGAGGGCGTGGGTGATCCCCATCACTACCGCGAGCTGCGGGACCTGGTGGACCTGGTGCCCGAGGACGTACTGAGACGCACCCCCGAGCAGGTGGCGGCGGACCGGGATTCCCTCTGGCGTTCCCTCACCGTCCCCACCCGAGGATGAGGTCGGGGGTCCGGCCGTGACCTTCCCCGAGGATCCCGACCGCGAACTCCGGCGGCTCCACCGCCGGGCGGCCACCGACATGGCGGCCCGCATGAGACTCCCGGCCTGGGAGCACCTTTCGCTGCCCCTGGCCGCCCCCATGGGGCATCTGCGGGTCGCCGATCTGCTGAGGCGGGTGGTGGAGGCCAACGTGGCCTTCGCCGCCTTGCTGCTGGGGCAGAGCCCCCCGGATTCACCGGCAGGGTCGCCGCCCGAGTTGCCGACGGGGTCGGCTTCGGTCTCGGCCGACCCCGTGACGGAGGTGATCGAGAGCATCCGCACGGTGCTCACCGTGGTCCGGGGCCTCGACCCCGATCAGGGCTTCTCGCCCGAGCTGAGGATCCGCTTCTGGCAGCGGATAGCGGAGCTCACCGTGCTGGGTCACGACCTGCAGCAGGCGATCGGTTCGGGAGCCGGGGTCGACGACCTGCTGGTGGACCGGCTGGCCTCGGTCGCGCCCGACGTCACCGTATGGCCGAACCTGGGGGCGATCGCCATTCCCGACGACGAACCCGTCGACGTGACCACCGCGGTGCTGGCCCGCCACGGACGCCCCCGGGGCCGGATCCTGGTTCCCTCCGACAACTGTGCCACGGGCACCTGCTGATGGACCTGGCGAGGAGGACGGCCGTGATCCCGGCGTGCTGCGGTGGTGTCAACCGATGAGTGGCGGCGAGGGCGCCCACTGGCGTCACCTGCACCGTCTGGCGAACTCCGAGTTCGACTTCAGGATCCGACAGATCCTCCCGGAGTACTGGACGGCCGCCACCCCCTGTGAGGAATGGGACGTGCACGACCTGGTGGAACACGTCGTCAGGGAGAGCCTGTGGGTACCGGCGATCCTCGAGGGTCGGCCACGGGCGGAGACCGAGGCCGCTCTGTCGGGGGACCTGCTGGACGGCGACCCTGCCGATGTCTGGGAGTTCGCCCACCGGGCGGCGATCGAGGCCTTCGAGGGATTCGACCTCGATCGCGAGGTCGCCCTGGACGCCGGATCCACGACCGGGCTGGAGTTCCTGCGCCAGCGGGTCGCCGATCTCACCGTCCACGCCTGGGATCTGGCCCGGACCCTCACCGTCGACGAGGACCTGGATCCCGCCCTGGTCGCCGCCGTCCACGACTGGGCCCTTCCCCGATTCACCGGGGCCGGGCCCCGGCCCGATCTGTTCTACCCGCCGATCGGGTCGGCGCCCGACACCTCGCCCCGGGACCGGTTGCTGCATCTGTTCGGTAGGGATCCCGCCTGAGGCCGGTGGCGATGGCCGGCCGGGATCGCCGGGCGTGAGTCGGCGGCATCCGGCCGCCGGTGACCTCGCCCGGGGCCCGGCCCCCTAGCATCGAGGGGGTGACCCGACCCCGTCTGAGATTCGCCCCCGCCCCGACCGGCTACCTGCACATCGGGAGCGCCCGCACCGCCCTGTTCAACTGGCTGTACGCCCGCCACACCGGCGGCGAGCTGGTGCTCCGCATCGAGGACACCAACGCCGAACTGGCCCGCCCCGAGCTCATCGACAACATCTACCGGTCCCTCGAGTGGCTCCACATCGACTGGGACGGCGAGGTCGTCCGCCAGTCCACGCGGGCCGATCTGTACGCCGAGGCGGTGGAGACCCTCCTGGCCGGGGGACAGGCGTACGAGGACGAGGGCGCGGTGCGTTTCCGGGTTCCCGAGGAGGGCTCCACGTCCTGGGACGACGTGATCCGGGGGAGGGTCACCTTCGAGCACTCCAACCTCGAGGACTTCGTGATCCGTCGCAGCGACGGCTCGGCCACCTTCTTCGTGGCCAACGCCGTGGACGACGCCGACCTCGGAATCACCCACGTGGTCCGGGGGGAGGACCTGGTCAACGTCACACCCAAGGTCCTGCTGCTGCGTCACGCCCTCGGCCACCGCGAGGACCCCGTCTTCGCCCACCTGCCGCTGATCGTCAACGAGAGGCGCAAGAAGCTCTCCAAGCGACGTGACGACGTGGCCCTGGAGGACTACCGCTCCCGCGGATTCCTGCCCGAGGCCATGGTCAACTACCTGGCCCTGCTGGGTTGGGGACCGCCCGACGGGGTCGAGATCCGTCCGGTGGACGAGATCATCGAGTTGTTCGAGTTGACCGACATCAACAAGGCCCCCGCCGCCTTCGACCTCAAGAAGCTGACCCACATCAACGGCGAGTACATCCGGTCCCTGCCCAGCGGGGAGTTCCTCGAGCGGGTGGGACCCTGGCTGGAGGACGCTCCCTGGTCGGTGGAGGGAGCCGGTCGGTTCGACCCGGCGAGAATGGAGGCCATCGCCCCTCTCGTCCAGGAGAGGATCAAGACCCTCGACCAGGTCACCACCATGGTGGACTTCCTGTTTCTCGACCGGCCCGAGTTCGACGCCAGGTCCTGGGAGAAGGCCCTGGTGGGGAACCCGGCGGCGGCCGAGATCCTGGCGGAGGTCCAGGAGGCCTTCGCCGGGTTGGGTTCCGAGGACTGGAATGCGGCGACACTCCACGCCACGTTGCTGGCCATCGGCGAGAGTCACGGCCTCAAGCTGGGCAAGGCCCAGGCCCCGGTGAGGGTGGCGGTGACCGGCCGCACCGTGGGGCCCCCGCTCTTCGAGGCCCTGGAGCTGCTGGGTCCCGAGGTCACGCTCGACCGTCTGGCCCGGGCCCGCCGGCTCCTGGCGGAGGGATGGTCTCCCCAAACCCCGGAAACGGCTGAAACCGCCCCGTAGAGCCGGTATGATCTCGGATCGTCATTCGGAGGTGGTGTAATTGGCAACACAGCTGGTTCTGGTCCAGTCGTTGGGGGTTCGAGTCCTCCCCTCCGAGCAACTCCCCCCGGTGGAGGGCGCTCCCCGCCCCCTGTGACGTCCGTCTCACCTGGCCGACGGACGGTCGTAACGGCAACGTCATGACCGGAGTGGCAACAGGGGGGTGAACGTCTGCTACCTTTCCCGAATCGTCGGGCGAGGGGCCCGGCCGTATCCCACGAGGGGGGCGACAGGGCGTGCCACTGCTGGATGTAGCCGAGGTCTCGGTTCAGTTCGGAGGCATCAGGGCCCTGACCGATTTCTCCTTCACCGTCGACGAGGGCCAGATATGTGCCCTCATCGGTCCGAACGGGGCGGGCAAGACGACCTTCTTCAACGTCGTGTCCCGCATCTACGACCCCACCTCGGGGGCCATCACGTTCGACGGTGAGAACCTGCTCGACCACGCCCCCCACGAGATCTCCCGCCTGGGTCTGTACCGGACCTTCCAGAACCTGGCCCTGTGGCCGGGCATGACCGTGCTCCAGAACGTGATGGTGGGAGGTCACAGCCGCTCGAAGCAGAACTTCCTCACCGCCACCCTGAGGATCGGCACGGGCCGGGAGGAGAAGCGCCTCACCGAGGAGGCCATGGCCGCCCTCGAGGAGGTCGACCTCGCTGATCACGCCCACTTCCAGGCCGCCGGTCTTCCCTACGGAACCCTCAAGCGGATCGAGCTGGCCCGGGCCCTCATCGGCGAGCCCCGGCTGTTGATGCTCGACGAACCCGCATCGGGGCTGACCCACAGCGAGGTCGACGAGCTGGCCGAGCTCCTGGTGAAGCTACGCACCCGCCACAACCTCACCATGCTGCTGGTGGAGCACCACATGGCCATGGTCATGAAGATGTCGGAGAAGATCGTCGTGCTGAATTTCGGGCAGAAGATCGCCGAGGGCGATCCCGACACCGTCCGCAACGATCCCAAGGTGATCGAGGCCTATCTCGGGAGTTCGACATGAGTTCGCCACTGCTCGAGGCCGCCGGTGTGAAGGCCGCATACGGCCAGGTGAACGTGCTCCACGGGGTGGACTTCTCGGTCAACGAGGGCGAGGTGGTCGTGATCCTCGGAGCCAACGGCGCCGGGAAGACCACCACCCTGAGGTCGATATCGGCCATGAGGCTCGTCACCGTCGAGGGTTCGATAAAGGTCGCCGGCACCGAGACGGTGGGGAAGAACCCCGCCGATGTCGTCCGTATGGGCGTGGCCCACGTGCCCCAGGGTCGGGGAACCTTCCCCGAACTCAGCGTCGAGGACAACCTGCACTCGGGGGCCTACGTGGTCAAGGACCGCTCCCAGATACACAAGGACATCGACCGGTACTTCGACATGTTCCCGGTGCTGCGGGAGCGTCGCGACCAGCTGGCGGGCTCCCTGTCGGGCGGCGAGCAGCAGATGCTGGCCGTGTCCCGGGCCCTGATGTCCCGCCCCCGACTGCTCCTGCTGGACGAACCCTCGCTGGGTCTGGCTCCCCTCATCGTCGAGCAGCTGTTCGAGACCCTCGCCGAGATCAACCGGGACACCGGGATGACCATGCTGGTGGTGGAGCAGAACGCCCAGCTCGCCCTGTCCATCGCCGATCGGGCGTACGTACTGGAGGCCGGTCAGATCGTGCTCTCCGGGGAGGCCGAAGCCATGAAGACCGACGAGGCCGTCCGCCAGGCCTATCTGGGCTACTAGGAGGGAGACATCATGGACTTCGACCTGCTCACCAGCCCCGAACTGCTGCTGGCCCGGATATTCGACGGACTGAACGCCGGGGCCGTCTACGCCCTGGTCGCCGTGGCCCTAGTGCTGATCTTCAAGGCCACCACCCTGATCAACTTCGCCCAGGGCGAGATGGCCATGTTCGGTGCCTTCCTGGCCTACATCGGGTGGTCCGAATGGGGCCTGCCGATGTGGATAGCGGTGGTGGTGGCCATGATCCTCTCCGCTTTGGGCGCGGCGGCGATCGAGCGAACCCTCATAAGGCCCTTCGATCCCTCCGACCACCTGCCCCTGGTGATTGTGACCCTGGGCCTGCTGCTGATCATCGGGGCCGTGGCCGGGATGATCTGGAAGTTCGATCCCCGACCTTTCCCCGAGCTGTTCCCCAGCGGCAGCGCCTTCCGGCTGGGCATAGCCAACCTCCGCTGGTACACGGTGTTCACCCTGGCCGCGGCGGTGGCGATGATGGCCCTGCTGCAGTTCCTGTTGAGCCGAACCAAGATCGGCCTGGCCTTCCGGGCCGTGTCCTCCAATCTCGAGAGCTCCGAGCTGGTGGGTATCAGGGTGGGGCCGACCCTGCAGTTCGGTTGGGCCCTGGCCGCCGCGGCGGGGACCTTCGGGGCGGTCATCTTCGTCGCCGATCCCGTGCGCCAGATCGAACCCTCGATCATGCTGAGTGTGCTGATCTTCGCCTCGGCCGCTGCCGCTCTGGGGGGCCTGGACTCCCTTTGGGGAGCTCTGGTCGGCGGGTTGATCGTGGGCCAGGTACAGACACTGCTGGTGAACGTGTTCACCTTCATCCCCAACGAGATGGCCCTGGCCGCGGCGGTGTTCGTACTGCTGGTGGTGCTGGTGGCCAAACCCTCCGGTCTGTTCGGAACGGCCCGGGTGGAGCGGGTATGACCGACACGAGCAGCATTCGACCGAGCATGCAGAGGAGAATCCGATGAGTGCCCGCTGGACGATCGTCCAAGGCTCGCCCCAGCACCGGATCTACCGGTGGGTCGGCTGGGGGTCCTTCGTCGCCGCCGTGTTGCTGATCCCCCTGATCGTCGCCGACGTGGCGGTGATCAACATCGGCTCCAACTCCTACAAGTTCACGATGAGCCAGCTGACCCTGGCGACCTCGTGGGCCGTGGCGGTTCTGGGTGTCCAGGTCATCGTGGGATACACCGGGCAGTTGACCCTGGGCAACAGTTTCTTCGCCGGAGTCGGGGCGTACCTCACGGCCATCCTGGTGGCCGACTACCACTGGTCCTACGTCTCGACCCTGGTCGTGGTGCTGCCGATCACGTTCCTGTTGGGGATGGCGATCGGCCTGCCCGCCCTGCGGATCCGGGGTCTCTACCTGGCCCTGGTGACCATCTCCATAGCGGCGTTGCTTCCCAGCTTCGCCAAACTGGACACGATCTCCATCCCGTTCACCGGCAAGACCATCTCCGAACTCACGAACGGTTCCAACGGCAAGGACATCAAGTCCATCTCCAAGATCAAGTCCCCCGACTGGATTCCCTGGGACGGCATAGCCGGCTTCTTCCAGGGCATACCGGTGGTGGGGAAGTTCTTCGGTGAGGGGGGCCTGTCGGCCCGCCAGGAGGACACCCTCTACAAGTACCTGATCATGCTGGCCATAGCGGTCATCGCCTTCTGGCTGGTGCGCAATCTGCTCAACAGCCGGGTGGGCCGGGCCCTCCAGGCCATCCGCGACAACGAGACCAGCGCCGCGGTGTCCGGGGTCGACCTGGCTCTGTACAAGACCCTGGCCTTCGGGGTCAGCGCCGCCCTCGCCGGGGTGGCCGGCACCATGTACGCCATCGACATCGGCTTCGTCAACAGCGACGACTTCGGTCTGTTCCTGGCGGTGAACTTCGTCGTCGGGTTGGTCGTCGGTGGGGTCATCAACATGTGGGGTGCGGTCGTCGGCGGCCTGGCGATCGTGCTCATCCCCTCCATGGCCCGGTCCACCCAGTCCGTGCCCCTGGTGAAGCAGAGCTGGCTGCAGGGCCCGGTGGGTCCCTTCGTGCAGGGCGTGCTGCTGATCCTGCTCACCTTCGTCCTCCCGGGCGGAATCGTCTACGGCATCCGCCGGCTCCGGGCCCGGTTCGTCCAGGTGGTGCCGCCGGAGTTGGCCGCCAAGGGCGAAATGGAAGAACCCCCCGAGGACTACATCCCGCTGATGGAGGAACCACCACCGGAACTGAGCGAATCCGTACCCGACTAGCAGACAGCAACCAGCAACCAGCCGTTCCCGGTCATCGGCCGGGAACCGACAGGGAGAGCCCATGATCAGGAAACGATGGACCAGAGGTGCGGCACTGCTGCTCGCCCTCGCCCTGCTGGCCGCCGCGTGCGGTGACAGCGGGGGAACCGGCGAGAGCAGCGCCTCCTCGAGCGACGACACGACCGCCACGACAGCAGAAGCCACGACCACCACCGCTGCCGGCGGTGACACGACCGAGGCCACCGAGGCCCCGTCCACCACGGAGGCCATGGAGGCCCCCACCTTCGAGGGTGTGGTCGAACTCGGCGCCGACACCTCGGTGAATCTCGACGAGTGCCCCGAGGACTGGGATCCCTACGGCGGTATCACCGACGACGAGATCAGGGTGGCCTTCACCCTTCCCCGCTCGGGGGCCCTGGCCTCCTTCGGGGCCATGGCCGACGGCATCAGGGCCTACTTCGACTGGGTGAACGCCAACGACCCGGTCGACGGAAAGAAGCTGGTGCTGATCGACAAGGACGACGCCTATGAGTCGGGCCAGTCCATCGCCAACGTCGAGGAGTTCCTGGGTTCGGAGAACGTGTTCGCCGTCTCCACCCTGGGCTCGCCCAACAACCTGGCGGTGCGCCCGATCCTCACCGAGGCCTGCGTGCCCCAGTTGTTCACCCTGTCGGGCCTGCCCCAGTTCGGTGATCCACAGAACTGGCCGTGGACCATCGGTGGTCTGCTGAACTACACCACCGAGTCCAGCATCTGGTGTGAGAACATCGTCGACGAGCTGGGTGAGGGCGCCACCGTCGCCGCTCTGTTCATGAACAACGACTTCGGTCTGGCCTACCGTCCCGCCATGGAGCAGTGCGACGCCGACGGCAAGATCGACCTGGTCGTCTCCGAGGTGCATGAGCCGGGTGCTCCCGACATCACCAGTGAGATGACGACCATGGCGGCCTCGGGCGCCGACGCCTTCGTGCTGGGTTCGACGTCGAAGTTCTGCCCCCAGGCCATGGTGGCCATCGCCCAGAGCGACTGGGATCCCCAGATCAAGTTCGTCTCCACAACGTGCTCGAACCTGGCGGCGTTCTTCAAGCCGGTCGATCCCGCCGGTGTCGGTATCAGGGTCGTGTCGGTCGCCAAGGCCTTCTCCGATCCGGCCTACACCGATGACGAGGGAGTTCAGTTCGGTATCGACGTGCTCGAACAGGGCGGCCTCGATCCCTTCGCCGGAACCGCCTCGTTCGGACTGCAGTTCGGATGGTTGTGGGTGCAGTCCATGCGTGACGCCCTGGAGATGCCCGGTGGTCTGAACCGGGTGAACTTCCAGACCGCGGTGTGGAACCTCGACACCGAGAGCCCCTTCTACCTCAACGGCATGACCGTCAAGACCGACGGCGCCAACGACGC
>DRKF01000508.1 GCA_011051915.1 Acidimicrobiales bacterium
GCGCCGGTTTCCACCAGGTGATGGACCTGGTCGTGAGGGCCATGACCTGTCTCCCCATGAAGGGACCGGCCCTGATGGTGGAGAGAACGGCGGACTCTGCTTTCGCCATCCTGGCGGAGGCGGCGGAGCCCCCGTCGCCGGGTGGTCGGAACGGGCTCGGCTGGGAGGCCCTGTTCGAATCGTCGCAGTCGTCGCGGGAGGTGGTTACCCACCGGCTGGAGGATCTGGATCCGTCGGTCGGGGAGGCGGCGCGGGCCGCGGGACTGAACGTGCTCTGGTCGGTGGCGGTGCCCTCCTTGGATCGCCAGATCCGCCTGATGTGCTGGCACGACGGGGACGGTGCTCCCAGTCCGAACCAGGCACTTCACATGCGCCAGGCGGTGGACCTGCTGGGGCTGTCCCTCACCCAGGATCGCCAGCGGGCGGAGCTCGAGTATCTGGCGTACCACGACGCCCTGACCGGACTCCCGAACCGGAGCCATCTCTACGAGCGGATGTCGGATGTCACCGGTGACGGGATCTCGGTTCTCTACCTGGACCTGGACGGATTCAAGGCCGTGAACGATCGACATGGCCATCAGGTGGGTGACCGACTCCTGGTGAAGGTGGGGGAGGTACTCACGAGTTCGGTGCGGGATTCCGACACCGTCGTGAGGGTGGGCGGTGACGAGTTCGTGGTGATCTGCCCGGCTCCCCTCGACGACGATCAGCTGCGGGCCCTGGCCGACCGTCTCATTCGACGCATCACCGATATCGACGAGGTCGACGGACTCCCGGTGAGGGTGGGGGCGAGTGCCGGGCTGGTTCCCCATGGAGCCGGGGGAACCCTCGATGATCTCATCAGGGAGGCCGATACCGCCCTGTACAGGGCCAAGTCCGAGGGACGGGGCTCCTGGCGCATGGCCGAAGCGGGGGTCTGAGGCCATCCGGCACGGGTGCGACGCCGCCCGGCGACGGCACCGGTGGTGCTCGGAGTCAGTCGACCTCGCTGGGAATACCCAGGTCGGCCGCGAAGCGGTCGGGCTTGTTGGCCCGGCCGATCTCGATTCCGACGGTGGAGCCGTCACTGAAGATCAGGTCGACGACTCCGGCCAGCTTGCCCGGGCGGTAGAACCAACCGTGGAGATCCTGGAGCGGAATCGAGGCCACCGGGTCGGTGATCCGGGTCCTGAACACGCCCTGGGAGTAGCCGAACACCAGCAGGCGTCGGTCGGTCACCGCCACCACTCCCTTGTCGTCGGGTAGCTGGGCGGCCAGCGACCCCTCGAAGGTGTTGTAGCCCTTCCGGGCGGCTTCGCCGGCCGGCCCGGCCACTCTTCTTCCGATCTGCCCGGCGACGGAACCCTTCCCGGACATGGTGCGGCCCAGGCCCTCGACCATCCCGAACGTGAGCTGGCCGGCCAGCGTCCCCCGGCCCTGGAAGAAGGTGGCCTCCCTCAGGGTCTCGCCCGACTCGAGATCGGAACTGTGTTCCTTTTGGACTCTGGCTTTCCAGTCAGGCATGGGGGGACCATAGCGGTCGTTCACCGGGCTCCTGACCACGGGCCCCGAATGATCTCGCCTGCAGGGCCGATGGTTTCTTCATGGCTTCCGTGAAACGCGATCGGCTCGAATCCCGAACTCTCCGGCGGATGATCGGGGTCGGAACCCTGATCCTGGTCGGGTTCGCCCTGGTGGTGGCGGCCTGCGGGGGCGAGAGCAATCGCGCCGCCGACTCGCCGTGGCCCGCGGAGACACCACCGGACCTGGAGGTGGTCTTCAGCACCGACGGTGGGATGGTCCCGTGGTCCGAGTCGTTGACCGTCACCCCGTCGGAGGCCCGCTACGAGGTGCGGTCCGACGGGCTTTCCGTCGAGGTCGTGTACACCCCCGATCCCGCCCGGGTGAACGACCTGTACGAGGAGGTCAGTCTCGGTCGCTTCGATCTCTTCGAAGTGGTGCCCTTCGAGAACGACGAGATCATCTACGACGCCGAGTCCGTGTCCTACCGGGTGACGGCGGGAACAGTTCGGCATCGACTGGGAACCAGTGGCGAGGAGATAGCGGGCGTCGAGACGGACCATCACCCCCTGGCGGCCATCGAGGGCTTCCGTCTTCCGGAGAACGTGCCCGAGGCACAAGGTGTCGTCCTGGTCGTCTTCGACCGGAGTGTGGACCTGTACGGCCGGAACGTGGTCATGGACCTGCGGGGCGCGGATGTGGCCATCGGCCCGGACTCCTCCCCGGAGGGTTTCGAACTTCATTGGAGTGGCGGTGACCGAGCGATGCCGGTGGAGATTCGGGTGGAGGGTGAGGACGGGGAGTTGACCGCTGTGGGATCTCTCCTCGTGGATCTCCGCTCGGGTGGTGAGATCCTGATCTCGGTCGACGAATCCGGTGAAGTGGCCGTAACCCCCTGATCCGGGTCTTGTCGGTCGGCGGGTTGACCTATCGTGAGGGCATGGACTCCGGGTTCGGAACTCGGACCTCGGGGTAATCGCCATTGGCCCGTGGCACCGGCCTGCAGACCCTGGCCACCGACGAAAAGGAGGCAGCATCATGTCCGACACGGCAGATGGTCTGATCACCGAGGACATGGCTGACCTGCTGGCGGGTACCGGTCTGGCCTATGTCGCCAGTGTCAACCCCGACGGCACCCCCAACCTCTCGCCGAAGAGTTCGGTGA
>DRKF01000509.1 GCA_011051915.1 Acidimicrobiales bacterium
CCATCGCCAGCCCCTCGGCCAGGTCCGACGCCAGACCGGCCACCATCAGGCCGGCACCAGCATTCAAGGCGACCATGTCGGCACGCGGACCGGACTCCTCGCCGGCGAAGATCGACCGGGCGATCCTGGCGTTGTCCTCCGGTGACCCTCCCGCCAGCTCCTCGGGCCCGGCCAGGCGCAGCCCGAGGGCCACGGGGTCGACCACCCAGTCCCCCACAACCTGACCGTCGCGGACTTCCATCACCCGGGTCGGTGAGGTCACCGTTATCTCGTCGAGACCGTCGTAACCCCTGACCACCAGCCCCCTGATACTCCCCCGCCGGGCCAGCACCGCGGCCATCACCGGTTGAACCCCGGCGTCGGAGACCCCGATCACATGCCGCACCACCCTCCCGGGGTGGGAGAGCGGGCCGAGCTGGTTGAACATGGTCGGAATGCCGATCTGCGACCGGACCGGACCGGCGTGCCTCATCGCCATGTGGAAGGCCTTGGCGAACACGAATCCGGCCCCGGCCTCCTCCATGCATCTCACGACCCCGGCGCCGTCGAGCTGGATGGCCACACCGAGAGCCTCGAGGGTGTCGAATGCCCCACTGGTCGATGAGGCCTTGACACTGCCGTGCTTGCAGACGAGGGCCCCGGCCCCGGCGGCGACGAAGGAGGCCATGGTGGAGACACTCAGAGCGTGTCGGGCCTGGGTGGCCGAGCCCCCGGTGCCGACGATGTCGATGGCTTCCTCGGGCACCTCGAGTGGGGTGGCGGCGGCCACCATGGCCCTCGACATGCCGATGAGTTCCTCCACGGACTCGCCCTTGAGTCTCATGGAGACGATCAGAGCCGATATCTGGGCATCGGTCGCCCGGCCCTGGAGGATCTCGGACAGGGCGGCCTCGGCCGCGCCCGGGGTGAGATCCTCCCCTACGGTGACCGTCTTGAGGATGGCCGGCCAGCCACCGTATGACGCGACATCGACCATGTTGACTCCCTGGTGTCCGTTTCGGTCTGCCGAGACGATAGTGGCCCCCGGGCGGGACGATTACCCGCTGGGATCTCTCCCGGCGCGCTCGGGGAAAACCGGCGGATCACTCCCCGGAATCACGGGCGGTCGGTCCCACCGGGGGGCGGTTCCGTCGATCGATCCGGGAGGACGGACCACGGTGAGGGCGCCGAAATCCCCGCCCAGCGGCATGAGCAGATCGGCGACATCGGCCGAATCCGGATCCCGAACCTCGGGTGAGCCGTCCCGGCCCAGCCCGTCGAGGAGGTTGCGAACCTGCAGCAGGGAGGTCCGGACCATCCAGCTGCCACCCTCCCGGGATCTCCTGACCAGGGCCACCAGGACACCGAGGGAGAGCAGGTATCCGGCCCCGTGGTCCAGGGCCTGGGCCGGCAGGGGCACCGGGATCGGCGGACCCGCCTCGTCGGCTCCTCCCGGGGCGGCGACCGTACCGGCATGGACGATGCCCGTGGCGGTCTGCACGAGGCTGTCGTAGCCCCTCCGCGACGCCCAGGGGCCCAGATGGGAGTAGGCCGACAGAGAGGCGTGGATCAACCCCGGGCGGCGCTTCCCGAGATCGGCGATTCCCAGGCCCCGCCCCTCCAGGGCACCGGGCCGGAATCCGTCCACCACGACATCGGCCCGCCCCACCAGGTCCAGAAGCTGCTCCCGGCCCCCGGGCGCGTTCAGGTCCACGTGGGCGGAGAACTTGCCCGGTCCGGTGTCGATCACCGTGAGGGGCACCGTGGGCAGCTCAGGTGCCCCGACCCTCATCACATCCGCACCGTGGGCAGCGAGGGTCCTTCCACAGACCGGACCGGCCAGAACCCGGCTGAGATCCAGAACCCGTACCCCCGAAGCCGGCCGGTCGGCCGGTCCCAGCGGCTCGGGCGGTGAGTCCCCGACCCGTACGACCTCCACCGCCGGGAGACCGGCGACCGCCGCGGCCTGGGGGTGGGCCGACCATTCCTCGGGGCTGCGCAGCAGCGAGGCGCACATTCCGGCCTCGGCCATCGCCTCTTCGAGGGCCGCTCCCTCCCACCGGAGCACCGCGGACGCGAACTGTTCCCGCTCGGGGTCCACTCCGAGCACCGCCGCTGCACCGTCCCGATGGTGGACGAAGTTGCAGTGGAGCTGGACCCACCGGTCGTCACCGGTCCGGTAGTAGCCCGACAGCGGCGCCCAACCCGCCGGTGGGGGTCCTCCGTCGACCCTCAGATACCTCTCACTGCGGAAGGCCACCTGGGCATGCCTCACGTCGACCTCCACCCGGTCGAACGGACGCCCTCTCTCCTCCCCGAGAGCAGCGGCGGCCAGGGTGGCCGCTCCCACCACGGCACCGGCCAGCCGGTCAACCCTGAAAACCGACGGAAGGAACTGGCCCGGGCGGGTGAATTCGACCCTCGCCGGTAGCGGGGGATCGCCCCCGGCCTGCCGCCAGAGCCTGTCCAGCACCGGGGAGACCTCGTCGGACCCCGTGGTCATCGTGGTCGGTGCCGGGCCCGGCCGGGCCGGGCGATCAGGCCGAGGCCTGAGCCATGGCCCGTCTCTTGGCCGCCGCTCGCCGCCGCTGCCGGATGATGCGGCGCCTCTCGGCTTCGGTGGCACCGCCCCAGACGCCTTCCTTCTCCCTGACGGCCAGGGCGTACTCGAGGCAGGTGGCCTGCACCGGACAGGCGGCACACACCGCCTTGGCCCGGTCGGTGTCGTCCTCGGAGACGGGATAGAAGATCTGGGCGTCCAGCCCACGGCACGCGGCCTGTATCTGCCACAACTTGTCCACGACTGTGCTCACACTCCTGGGGGGATTAGGAGATCTTGTGGATCTGAGGCAGTCCGACCGTGGAAACCGATTGATTCGGTACCCGAGGGGGCCCGCCAGCGGTCGATTCTTCACCATCGACGATGCGATGTCCAGAATCGACACCGCTGAACTTCGGATCTTTCCCCGCCGGCTGCCGCTGCCGGCCGTGGGCCCGGGGTTCAGCCCCCGTTTCGCAGATCAGAGAGCAGTTCCGCCTTGCTCTGTGGGGGCAGATCCGCCCAGTGGGTGTAGGCGGGATGATCCACCTCGACGGCGACGGGGAAACGCTCGAAGGCGTCGACCTGCTCGGGCGTGAGATGGAAGTGCACGTAGTGGACCGAGGCCGTGGTCTCCTCCCGGGTGAGCTGCTTCTCATGCTCCGGATCGACCTCACAGCGGATCCGGATGGGGCCCTCGGGGGCGTCGATCACCAGCCACACCCGGGTCTCGATGCCGACGAGCTTGGGTAGCCATTCCCGCAGCTCCTCCTCGGAGGTCAGCTCCAGGAACAGGGTGGCGGCGAGATTCCCCGGGTCGGGCACGAGGGGGTTGTAGACGTCGAGTTCGGCCTGGATCCCCTCGTCGGTGTGGATCCGCTCGGCCCGGGCCATCTCCTGGATCTGGAACCTCATGGTCTGGGAGTTCTCGAAAAGGAGGGTGACGAAGGGCCCCACGTGGACTCTCCGCTTCTTCTTCAGCTCGATCACCCGCCGCCGGAAGTCCTCGCGCTCGCGCTCGTAGGTCCGGGGTTCGGAGATGTCGTCGAGGGTCAGTTTGGCCATGGCCAGTCTCCTTTGGAATCGCTGGTGTGTCGCCGGCCCCCTCCGGTCTGGAATCGCTGGTGTGTCGCCGGCCCCCTCCGGATCGGGATCGCCCCCGGGGCGCTAGTCCCCGGTGTCGGTGGACTCACCGACCACGAATCCCGGTCGGTCCCCCGGTTCGGGGGGTAGACCGTAGGCCCGGGCCACCAGCTGCAACGGGTGCATGGGGATCACGCCGGTCTCCTCCGCTATCGAGCCGTTGGCCAGATGACAATCACCCACCACCACCTCGACACCGGTGGCCTTGATCGCCTGGCCCACCCCGCGGGCCATCTTGGCCGCCACCTTCTTGGAGCGCTGGTAGTTCTCCTCCTTGTAGCCCCACATTCCGTCTATGGCGGAGCACTCCTGGACCAGGCGGGCCTTGATCCCCGCGGCCTTCATGAGATCCCGGCTCTTGAGCCCTATCTCCTGGGCCCGGAGGTGGCAGGGCACGTGGTAGGTGACCTGCTCGGGAACATCACCGTCGAAGTCATCAGCCAGCTCGGTGTCGTCCCCCTTGCGGAGCTCGATGAGGTACTCCGAGGAGTCACGGGTGGCAGCGGCCACGGCCTCGGCGTCGGGACCGCCGATGTAGTCGACATAGTCCTTCTTGAGTACGTAGGAACAGGTGGGCTGGGGCACCACGATCTTCTGGCCCCGGCGGGCGTGGGGTGCCAGGGCGGCGATGTTGCTCCGGCCCTGCTCGACGAACTTGTCGATCTCCCCCGAGTGCAGCCACGGGGCCCCGCAGCACTGCATGCCCTCGGGAAGCTCGCACTCGACTCCGTTGTGCTCATAGACCTTGACCAGGTCGTGGCCGATCGCCGGCTGGTTGTACTCGACCAGACAGGTGGGGAACACCGCCACGGTGTCCTGACGCTCCCGACCCAGAGAGGGGGTCCGCTTGCGGAACCAGGTGCTGAACCTCTCCCGTGCGAACAGGGGCAGAATCCGCTGTGAGGCGATTCCCGCGGTCTTCGACATGACCCGGCGGGGAAGGGATCCCGGCTTCGAGATCAGTTTGTTGGCGACACCGGAGAGCCTCGTCCCCAACTTGCCGTTGAGGTCGGTGCGGGCCACGGCCTCGGTGGTGATCCTCTCCCGGGAGAGCTTCCTCTCCTTGGCCACGAGGATCGCCTCGGCCCGAAGCATCAGACGGGGGAAGTCGAGGTTCCACTCGTGACCCTGGCCCGGTGTGTAGGGACAGTTGACGTAGCAGAGCTTGCAGTTGAAGCACTCCTCGACGACCTGGTCCTGCTGCTCGGGGGTCATCTCCGCCGCGTCCTGGGAGGGGAAGGAGTCGATGTACTCGAACAGGGTGGGGAACGCCGTGCAGTACTTGAAACAGAGCCGGCACCCGTGGCAGATGTCGTAGACACGGACCATCTCCTCGCGAAGGTCCGATTCGACCAGGTAGACCGGGTCGTGGGGGTCATAGGTGGTGGTCACGGTTTCCTCTCGGGGGGACGGCGGGGGTCCGGGCCCTCGGGCCCGGACCCCTGGGGTCAGCAGGTCAGGAGATGGACTCGAGTCCCTGGGTGAACCGGCCGGCGTGGCTGCGCTCGGCCCGGCCCAGGGTCTCGAACCACTCGGCCACCTCGTCGAATCCCTCCTCGCGGGCGGTCCGGGCGAATCCGGGGTACATCTCGCTGTACTCGTAGGTCTCCCCGGCGACCGCGGACTTCAGGTTGTCCTCGGTGGGGCCGACCGGAAGGCCGGTGGCGGGATCTCCGACCTCGGCGAGGAAGTCGAAGTGGCCGAATGCGTGTCCGGTCTCACCCTCGGCGACGGAACGGAACAGCGCCGCCACGTCGGGGTAGCCCTCGACGTCGGCCTTCTGGGCGAAGTACAGGTAGCGGCGGTTGGCCTGGCTCTCGCCGGCGAACGCCTCCTTGAGGTTCTCCTCGGTGTTGGAGCCCTTCAGTTCAGGCATTTCATGCCCTCCTCATTGTCTTGGTTGTCTGGATCTTGCCCGGATCGTCGATCAATCCGGTGTCGGGTGCTCAGCCGATGGCGATCACCCCTCGGCGCCACGGCAGACGCCGCAACCCGAGGCCCGAAAGATGATCTCGGTGGAGACCACATCGAAATCTCCGGCCAGCTCGTCGGGAAGCCCGACGGAGGGGAACTCGACGGTGAGGTCGGCGATCCGACCACAGGCGTCACACACCACATGGTGGTGCGGAACGTTCATCGGGTCGAACCGGGCCGGACCCGGACCGATGTCGAGCTGGGCCAGCTCCCCCATGCCCACCAGATCGTTGAGCGTCTGGTAGACCGTCCGCAACGAGATCGAGGACATGTCCGTCCTGACCTCGCTCCAGACCGCCTCGGCGGTGGGATGGTCCGAGGCGCCGTGGAGAGCGGAGAATATCCTCTCCCTCTGGGCGGTCATCTTGAATCCCCTCTCCCGAAACAGGTCCGAGAGTTCCGACGGTGTTCTCACGGTCGCCGAGCTTAACAACAACTATTGTTGTTTGACAACTCTTGAGGCAGATTCGGCGGTCGGGCTCCCGTGGAGGTACCCCCGGCCGGCGACTGGCAACATGTTCGCCATGGCCCTCACCGAGACACCTCACCCCACCCAGCCGGTACCTCCCGGGCCGAACCGGTGATCGGCACCTTCGACCGGGCCTCCGGCCTCCAACGACTCGAGGAGCAGACCTTCGACGTACTGGTCATCGGCGGCGGAATAACCGGCGCCGGAGTCCTGCTCGACGCGGTGAGCCGGGGGCTCTCCGCCGCCCTGGTCGAGAAGCACGACTTCGCCTCGGGAACCTCCTCGAAGTCCTCCAAGCTCGTCCACGGCGGGCTGCGCTATCTCCAGCACGGCGAGATCGGTCTGGTGCGCGAGGCTCTGGCCGAGCGCACCACCCTCATGAGAATGGCCCCTCACCTGGTTCGGGTGATGCCCTTCATGATCCCCATGTTCAGCCGCGACGGGGTCATCAATCCCCGCATCTCCCGGGCGTTGGGCCTGGCCCTGTGGCAGTACGACCTGGCCGGGGGCCTCCGCATCGGTCGGGCCCATCGACGCCTCGATCACGCCGCCACCCTGGCCATGGCCCCTGCCCTCCGCGGCGAAAGGGTGGGAGCCTCCTATCTGTACTTCGACGCCCAGGCCGACGACGCCCGTCTCACCCTCGAGGTCATCCGTACCGCCGCCCTGGATTTCGGAGCGGTCGCGGTGAACTACTGCGAACCGGTCGCTCTGATCCACGACCCCTCGGGCACCGTCGCCGGGGCGGAGATGGTGGCCGACGAGCAGCGGATCACGGTTCGGGCCCGGACCGTCGTCAACGCCACCGGGGTGTGGACCGATGACATCCTGGGTCTCGACGGCGGAACCGGATCCCACACCGTCCGACCGGCCAAGGGTGTCCACGTGACCGTCCCGCGGGAGCGGCTTCCCACCGAGGTGGCAGTGGTCGTACCAGTCCGGGGCGACAAGAGGTCCGTCTTCGTGGTCCCCTGGGACGACTTCGTCTACATCGGAACCACCGACACCGACTACCAGGGCTCACTGAACCACCCCCGGTGTGACGACGACGACGTCGCCTACCTGCTCGACGCGGTCAACGCGGCGACCACTGCGGGGCTCTCCCCCGGCGACGTCACCGGCACCTGGGCCGGGCTGAGGCCCCTCGTCGACCGGGCCGAGGTCCGGGGTACGCGAACCGCGGATCTCTCCCGGCGGCATCTGGTGGATGTCTCACCCTCCGGGGTTGTCACCGTGACCGGTGGCAAGTTGACCACGTTCCGGCGTATGGCGGCTGACGCGGTCGACCGCTGCGTGCATCAGTTGCCCGATTCGGCCGCCGGCCGGAGCCGCACCCGCCGGATGACACTCCTGGGCGCCCGCCACCGGGACCGCCGGGCCCTGACCGGGCTACCCCCCGGGGCCGCCGACCATCTCCGCCGTCGCTACGGGGGTCAGGCCCGGGCCGTGGCCGCCCTGGTGGCGGCTGAGCCCGAGCTGGGTGCCCCGCTCGTGGAAGGCCTGCCCTACCTACGGGCCGAGGCCGCCTACGGATATCTCCACGAGATGGCCACGAGCGCCGACGACATCCTGGCCCGCCGTACCCGGGCCCGGCTGTTGGACTCCGCGGCCGCCGTCCGCTCCGAGGACACAGTTGAAGAGATCGGCCGGACCTACCGAAGCTCCGGGGGGATGCGACTCCGGGTGTGAACGTTCACCGGCCCGGGTCGGGACACCTCCGGCGGGACCGTCCCGCGGCGCCGGAACCCTGTCGGCCCCGAGCCCCGGGGAGGCCCGAACGGCTCAGGTTCCGGGGATCGGCCAGCAGTTGCCGGTGCCCTGGTTGACAGTGTGGTCGGGGTTGGCCCACAGAACACAGAGCTCGGTGGCGTCGGGGGAGATGTCGCCCCCGATCCTGCCCACGAACTGCGTCTGGTCCCATACCGTCCAGCTCCCGCCGCTGGCCTGGGTTCCGGCCAGTTCGGGGGGAACATTGTTGCCGAACACGTGGAAGTGGTCACCCCCGGCGACGTTGGGGGTGTCGCCACCCCAGTCGAAGTCGAAGTCGGCGGTGATGACATCGCCCTCACGGGTGATGTCGGTGATGCACACCCACTTGTCGTTGGCCTGGATCTCGGAGGTGCACTGCTGGGACAGGGGCAGTGTCGTCGTGGTGGTGGTCGCCACTGTGGTCGTGGTGTCGGGAACGGTGGTGGTTGTCTGCACCTCCGTCGTGGTGGTGGTGGAGGTGTCGTCTCCGAGAACCACACCATCGGCCGCGGTGGTCGTCGTGGTGTCGATGGCGGCGGTGTCGTCCTTGCCACCGCCTCCCCCGAGTACGACCACGGCACCGATGATCGCCAGCACCACGGCGGCGGCGATTCCGGCCAGCACCCCCTTGTTCATTCCTCCACCGGACTTCCCCGCCGGTGGCTCGGAAACAGGGGGTACGGTCAACCGCTCGGGCCCGGGAGGGGGTGTGCCGGGAGGGCTGTCCCCGCCCGCCGGTGCCGCGGCCGGCACCTGGGTCGTCTCCGCCGCGGCAGCAGCTGGGGCCGGGGGTGCTCCGGCCCCTCCTGCCGGAGTTCCGCCGGCGGCGGTGGGAGCCACGGTCGGGGCGGCGGGGCGCGGTGGCGGAGGTTCGGCGGCGGCCGGTGGTGGAGTGGGCGGCGATGGCGGTTCCACGGGTGGTGCCCCCGCTCCCCCGGCGGTGGGGACGGCAGCCGCCCCACCGGTGTCACCGACGTTGGCGGCATTGCCCTGGGTCTCCGCACCGGCGGATGCCCCCTGCTCGCCTGCGGCGGCCAGAGCGGCACCGAGAGCCACGGCGTTCTTGGGATGGGTGTCGACCGACACCGGCCGCCTGAGCTCGGCTCCGACCAACTGGGCCACCACCGGGATTCGCGAGGATCCACCGACCAGCAGGACGGTGTCCACGTCCTCGGGCGCCACCTGGGCCGACCTGAGGGCCCGACGCAGGGCTTCGATGGTGTCCATCAGCGGGGGCCGGACCATGGCCTCGAACTCGGTGCGGGTGAGCCTCACCTCGGTCTGGACATTGGGGAGCAGCACCGGGATGGTCGTGTCGGTGTCGGCGGACAGGGCCTCCTTGGCCGCCACGCACTCCTCCCGGAGGCGGGCCACCGCGGAGATGGCGTTCGGATCGTCCTCGTCGAGCTCCTCGATCTTGCCTCCGAGGGAACGGACCACGTGGGCGTACACGGCGGCGTCGAAGTCGATGCCGCCGAGGCGTTCTATTCCCTCGGGCTCGCCCAGGATCTCGAAGCCGTCGACGGTCTTGCGGAGAACCGCGGCGTCGAAGGTTCCGCCGCCGAGGTCGTACACCGCTATTACCGTGCCGGGCTCGACCCTCGACTGGCTGGCGTAGTAGATCGCGGCCGCCTCGGGCTCGGTAAGGATCCTGGCCCCACCCAGGTCCGCCAGACGGACCGCCTGGTTGAGCAGATCGATCTTGTAGGGACCCCAGTTGGCGGGGTGGCTGAGGGCCACGGCATCGGGACCTCCGCCCTCGCGGGCGATCACCTGCTCGAGCACCGAGTCCAGCATCCGGGACATCAACTGCTCGGCGGAGTAGGGCGTTCCGCCGACGAGCAGCGGTGTGGTGTCGCCCAGACGACGCTTGAACTCGCGAGCCACTCTCTGGGGCTCGGAGAAGGCCCGACGACTGGCGGCCTCGCCGGTGAGGATGGTCTCGTCCTCTCGGAGCAGCACCACCGAAGGAATGGCGGCGACGCGGGTTCCCAACGACAGGATGTCGGCTCGTCCGTCACGGAAGACCGCGGCGGCGGTGAATGTGGTGCCGAGATCGACCCCGAGTGTGTAACCCACTTGTAAAACCCTCTCGCTGTGACTGGACCACTCTACTGATGTCCGGTCGTCAGTATCCCCTCGAGGGGAAAGTTTGCCATGGGGATTCGATAGGGGACTTCCCCCATGTTCGGCTGCCGGCGACGACCTATCTTGAGTTCATGGAAAAGGCCAGACCCCTGGGTGAGATTCTCGCCGACCTGACCAGCGAATCTGAGGCTCGATCGGCCTACCGGGCCGATCCCGAGGGCTATCTGTCCTCGGTGGGCTACGAGGGCCTGTCCTCCGAGGAGGCCGGTGAGGCCATAACCCACTTCGCCGACCGACTTCCCTCGGAGATGGCCGAGCAGCTGGCCCCCGTGGTCATGGCCCACAGTCCTGCCACCGTGGCCCTCGGCGACGAGTACACCGGGCTCGACGGGAACGTCGCTGACATGGGCATCGCCGCCGACCTCTCCGATCCCCTGGCGCTGCTGGCCGACCTCCCCCTCGCCGAGGACTCCGACATCGACCCCGAGGATCTGTTCGAGGACGATCTCCCTCCCCGAGCCGGGACGTCCGACCACGACACGGACCAAGAACTCGACGACGACGCAGGGCTCGAACTCGACCACGACACGGACCACGAACTCGACGACGACCACGACACGGAGCCCGAACTCGACGACGACCCCGACCACGACAAGGAGCCCGAACTCGACGACGACTTCGACGACCACACAGAGCTCGAACTCGAACTCGGCCCCGACGCGGATCTCGAACTCGACCATGACACGGACCTCGAACTCGACGAACCGATCGCCGACACCACGGAGATCGCCGAACTCGACGAACCGGTCGCCGACACCACGGAGATCGCCGAACTCGACGAACCGGTCGCCGACACCACGGAGATCGACAGCCTGATGGATCTGACCGACGCCCCCGAGATCGGGGACCCGGTCGAGTTCGGCGAGACCGACGGTTCCCTGGACCTCGAAGTTCCGGACGGTCTGGACTGACCGAGGAGACAGGCCCTAACCGAGGACCCGGTTCGAGTTCTCCCGGGCGGCCGAGCCGGCCGGATCAGCCTCGATTCGCCGGTACCGGCGCCTCAGCCCACTCCGGCCGCGAACATCCCCTCACAGGCCGAAGGGTGACCCAGAGCCGAAGTCCCCGCCTCAGCCCGCTCCGGCCGCGAACATCCCCTCACAGGTGCGAACCGCCACGCGCGACGCCACCGCCATCTCGTGGCGGGTCATCGGGTTCTCGGCGCGGCGCTGCCACCGGGCCAGGGTGGCCAGGAGTTCGGAGCGGACCGTGTCGTCGTCGGCGTCGGGGGGAAGACCCAGCCGAGCCCGGGGGCTCTGCCCGTCGGTTCCCAGGAGACGTTCGAGCTCTCGTAGGTGTTCGTCCTTGGCCTGGATCCATCCGCTCCTGACCGCGCTCAGAATGCGCAGCTCGTTGAGGGGGTGGGCACTGGCCACGACCCGTTCGATGTCGGCATCGAGCTGCTCGGACCCCGGAGCCGGATGATCCTCGATCAGATTGCCCAGGGCCAGCAGGGCCGAACGGGCCTTGAGAAGATCGCGCCGCTCCGCGAACAGGCTTCCGAGGATCTCCCGGAGGTCGTCGAGTCCGCTGCGGGCGATCATCTCCCGGGAGAGCTCGCTGGCCGTGGAGACCGTGCCCTGCCGCAACAGGGTGGACGCCAGCCGGATACCGAACACGCCGAACCGCTTGAGGAGTTGCTCACGCTCCATGGAGGTCAACCCCACGTCGCTGGTGGAGTTCACGAATCGATCGGTCGTGAGAAGCAATGACTCCGCGTCCCGGCTGGGGAGTTTCCCGATGAGGGCCAGGCCCTGGAATTCGGCCTCGGTCAGGGTGGCGGCCGACTCCGCCAACAGCCCCGCCACCGGCACCACGGTCTGCACCATGCGCCGCACCTTGGGCTCGGAGCTGTAGCGAGCGGCGATCTTGCGGGCCGAGGCCATGGCGTCCAGACGACCGGTGGCGATCTCATCGGCGCGGGACAGCACGGCGATGGCGTTCACCGGGTTGGGTTTGGAGACCTCGTCGTCGTGGAAGGCCTCCAGGAATCCGATGTCGGTGGCGTGGAGGTGCTTCATCAGATAGAGGACGGCGTCGGCGGCGGTTGGCTCCTCGTCCGACGCCAGGAACGACATCGCTCTCTCCTCGGCGTCGGAGGTGAGCGAGCCGATTCCGGGGGTGTCGATGAGGCTCAGGTCCCTCAGCGCCGAGGAGGGCCAGGTCACCTCCAGGCGATCCACGTCATCGGTCGAGAGGTCACCCAGCTCGACCTGGACGGCCCCGTCCACCCGGTCGAAGGGAAGCTGCCGACTCTCGCCATTCCTGAGGTCGG
This sequence comes from Acidimicrobiales bacterium, assembly GCA_011051915.1. GTDB lineage: Bacteria > Actinomycetota > Acidimicrobiia > Acidimicrobiales > Poriferisodalaceae > DRKF01. The sequence continues at coordinate 12,277 of DRKF01000509.1, forward strand.
CCACCACCCGGTAGGTGGTGCCGTCCTGGTACCAGGTGACGATTCGGGTGCACTCACCCTCATCGGTCGGCGCCAGTTGTTCGCCCACCAGGGCGTTGAGCAGGGTCGACTTCCCGGCCTTGACCTTTCCCGCTATGGCCACTCTCAGCGGGGCGTGCAGACGTTCCCTCAGCACATCCACCTGGGCGGCGGTGGGGGTCCCGGCGTAGACCTCGGAGGCCGAGTCCAACAGCTCCCTGACATCGGAGATCAGTGTCGACAGATGGTTGCTCAACTCTGGGCCTCCGGTGTCAGAACGGCCTGGGCCTTCTTCTTGAGGTTGCCGAGACGGCGAAGCTCCGCGTCGAGGTCCTTGAGCCTGGACTCCCTCTGGGTGACCCCGGTCTGGGCCGCCTGACGGGCGGCCACGAGAGCCTCATTGGCCGACCGGTTGAGTTCCTGGGCCCGGGCGGAGAAGTGGTCGCGGAGCTGGCGCTGGACCCGGCGCACGGTGTCGCGGGCGTCCTTGTTGACGTGGAAACTCACCTCGTCGCAGTACTTCCGGACCGCGTTCTTCCCCTGGGCCTGCCTCATCGCCTTCTGACGGGCCTTCTCGTCCTTGAGCCCCTTGCGCCCCATCACCAGGGCGATTCCCATCCCGAAGGGACCGAGAGCCACGCCGACCATCGACGACAGCATCCCGAACATGACCATGCCCATGTAGCCACCTCGAACGGCGGTGAGCGTGGACATGGCCTTCTTGCCCATGGTTGCCTTCTCGATGTCCAGGTGGGCGTTGACCGAAGTGGCGTCCAGGGCCCGGCTGGGATCGTAGATCTCGAGGTGCCGGGCGATGTCGGCGCTGTCGTCATCGAAGTGTTCCGACACCCTCACGGCCAGATCGGCGGCCATCTGCTGGAGCATCGCGTAGTTGGCGACCACATCGTGGGAGACCCGCTGATAAAGCCACGGCTCGAACTCCTCCCACACGTCGGCGGGGTCGATCTTCTCGATCGCCTCATCGGCCTCGCGCAGGATCGTCCTCACCCGGCCGCGGAAGTCGTGGTCGACCGCCGGTGCCAGGTCGGCCACACCGTCTCCGAGCGTCTGGTTCCACCTCGCCATGCGACTCTTGAGCGTCTCGGTCTGTTCCTTGGTGGCGTTGAGCCTCTCCACCAGGGCCTTGGCCGATTCGGGGTCGGCCAGGGCCTCGCGCTCGGCTGCGAAGTTGCTCTCGAGCTGGGAGGCGACGTCCAGCACATCGTTGATCGCCCGGTTGATCAGGTCGTTCTCCCTCTGGATCCCCACCTCGGAGTTCAGGAACTCGACCAGCTTGGGGAAGCCGGATTCCTGGTTGAGTTCGCGGTCCTTGGTCCGGACGGCCCTGAGCCTCAGCGGTGACGACAGGGGCATGATCTCCGCGGGGACGCCCGCCGCGGCCAGGTGTCCCTGGTTCAGCTCCCGGATCCGTCGCCAGGAGGGATAGAAGTCGGTCTTGGTCAGGGCACAGACGACATTGGGGCAGAAGCCGTAGGCCTGCTTGAGGAACTCGATCTCGGTGCGGGTGTACTCCTGGCTGGCATCGGAAACGAACACCACGGCGTCGGCCATGGGCAGGGCACCCAGGGTGAGGGTGCCGTGCGAACTGCCCAATCCGCCCACACCCGGCGTGTCGACGACGACGATGCCCCGGGAGAGCAGCTTGCGGGGCAGGCTGATCTCGACGGTCTGGATCCTCCGACCCGACGAACGGCCCTCGGTCACGAACGATCCGATTCGGTCCAGTGGGATCGACTCCCGTTCAAGAGGGGCATCGAGCTCACCGTCGTCCTCGGGGGTGTAGACGACTTCGGCGGAGCCCTCTTCGCCGTGGCGGATGAACGTGGGCACCGCAGTGGCGATGTCGTCGTCGACGGGGCACACGGCGGCGGACAGCAGAGCATTGACCAGGGAGGACTTACCCTGCTTGAACTCACCTACGACGACCACGTGGAAGGCACGGTCGTCCAGGGACGAGAGGACCTCGCTCAACCTCTCCCCCAGGTCCGGTCGGTTGTACGCGGTGGCGGCCTTGATCCCGAGCTGGACCACAGCCCGGGTATCGGTCATCCGCTGGGTGGCAGAACTGGTGTCACTCATCAGTTGGGCAGGGTAGCGGCTCTGCGATAGTCGCTCCCCGGTCAGTCGGACCTGGGAGGCGATCGGTCGGGGCCCAAAACGACCGGGACCCGGGCCCGGGGGCCCGGATCCTCGGTTCCACGGAACTCCCGTCGGGGTCAGTCGCCCATCATCTCGTCGCCCATGTCGTCGGCCATGTCGACGACCTCCTCGACCTGGACCTCGAGTTCCTGCTCGACCTCGATGGACTGCTCCACCTCGGTGTTGAACGAGTCGTCGATCTCCACGTCCACGTCGA
>DRKF01000510.1 GCA_011051915.1 Acidimicrobiales bacterium
GCTTCATGAGGCTGAACATGGCCGCCTACATCACCACCGTCCTCATCGTGGTCGGACTCATGTTCCGTATCGCCTGAGACGCTCCAAACCCGAGCCGGCCCGGCAACCACCCGCATCTCCGCCCCCTTTGCATGAACCCACTCGGCGGGAGGACGCTGCCACACGTCCCCGTGCTCGATGGTCCGGCTGTCCCAGGCTGGCCGTACCGCGTGGAACCGGTGGATCGACCCGGCCACCCGCCCACACGGGTCCTTCGAACGCGACACGGTTGACAACCGACCGGGAAGGACCCCCGATGGCCATTACCGAAAGGGATAGAATCCGCCTACTGGACGGATTCCGCGGCACCCTCGACGACGAACAGCTCGCCACCATGTCCGAACTGGTACACGACATGAGCCCCGACCTCGCCACCCGAACCGACCTCCAGACCGCCGTAACCCAACTACGCGCCGAAACCGCCGAACTCGGCTCCCAACTACGCAGCGAAATGGCCGAACTCCGCAGCGACCTCCGCGGCGAAATGGCCGAACTACGCGGTGAGCTCCACGGTGAGATGGCCGAACTCCGCAGCGAAATGGGTGAGCTGCGAGGGGAGGTCAGCCTCGAGATGGCCCGCTTCATGAGGCTGAACATGGCCGCCTACATCACCACCGTCCTCATCGTGGTCGGACTCATGTTCCGTATCGCCTGAGACGCTCCAAACCCGAGCCGGCCCGGCAACCGGGTTCCGGCGATCTGCCCTGCTCAGAACATCCCGTTGTCGTGGGCCGATTCGACGGGAAGGACCTGCAACACGTCCCAGTGCTCGACGATCCGACCTTCGTCATCGAGGCGGAAGATGTCGATGCCGGCGTAGTCCTCCGAGCCGGGCCAGTGCTGGAGGCAGTGCAGCACGACGTAGTCGTCCTCGGCGATGACCCTCTTGAACTCGACGCTCTTGGCCGGATACTCCTTCGCCATTCTCTCGAAGTAGGCGATGAAGCCTTCCTTTCCGTCGGCCACGTGGGGGTTGTGCTGGGTGTAGGAGTCGCCCACGAACCTCACCACCGCATCCCGGGGTCGACCCTGGTTGAACATCAGGTCGTAGAACTCGACCACGTTCCGCTTGTTGGACTCCAGATCGGTCACGTCGACGTGTCCCGGGCGTCGCCGGACAACAGCGGCGTCGCCCGGCCGGATTGCTCGCCGAAGAAGCCCTTGACCTTCACGTCGCGTCAATCTATACGCTCCCGCCATGTTCAGAATCGGCGAGTTCAGCCACATCGCCCGGGTCTCCTCGAGGCTTCTCCGCCACTACGACCAGATAGGCCTCTTCCCGGCTGCCCGTGTGGACCCTGACAACGGCTACCGGTACTACGCCATCGAACAACTCGAGGATCTGAACCGCATCCTGGCGCTGCGCGACCTGGGTCTCCAGCTCGACGAGATCCGACCCCTGGTGGAGAACCGAGTCGGCGCCGGCGAGCTACGGCAGATGCTGCTGGCTCAACAGGCCGAGGCTCGCCGGCAGATGGTCGAGGCCCAGGCCCGCGTCGCCCTGATCGAATCCCGCATCGCCGAACTGGAGCGCGGCGACGACCCCGTCGACCTACTCACGAGGAACGAACCGAACCGCGTCCTGGTGGGCTTCCGGGAGACCTGTACCGGACCGGAGCACGGGTTCGAACTCCTGGCCGAACTCACCTCGTGCGGGAATGTCGAACGAGCCGCCGCCCGCGTCCACTCCGACTTCGACGACACCAACATCGATCTGGAGATCGGATTCCTGTCGGCCGAGGAACTCGACGGCGCCACACTCCGGAGTGGCCGCGTGCTGGAGGCGTTCCCCTTCCCGGGCGGGTTGGTACTCACCGCCGTCCGGGTAGGCGACCCCGTCCTGGCCCACGGTGTCTACGCGGCAATGGGGCGCTGGATGGCGGCCCAGGAGTACCACCTGGCCGGGCCGGTCCGGGAGTTGTTCCTCAGGCTGCCGGGGCCGTTGCCCAGCGAACCGGCCGTCGTGGAAGTTCAGTTTCCCATCGTGGCCGACAAGTGAATCTCGAGTACGAGGAGAACCACCGATGACATCGATCGACATCGAGCAGACAGCTGAGATCAACGCCTCGGCCGAGGACCTCTGGCGAATCCTCGGAGAGGAGTTCACCGAGGTCGGCCGCTGGGCGTCAGCCATCGACTCCTCCGCCGCACTCCCGGGCGGGGCCGAAGCGGATCCCGACCGACCCGCCGCCGGAAGGACGTGTCACATCGGCGGCTTCGGTGACACCGAGGAGAGGTTGGTTCTCTTCGACCGTCGCAACCACCGCCTGGCCTACACCGCCACGGCTTCGAGGATTCCCTCGTTCGTGCACGATCTGCGGAACGAGTGGAACGTGGCTCCCGCCGACGGCACCATGAGTCGGGTCACCGCCCACATCACCGCCCAGGCCACAGGTGTGCTGGGTGCGCTCATGGCTCCGTTCCTTCGCCGGAAGCTGGGTTCGACGCTGCGGCTCTCCCTGGAAGACCTTCGGATCTACGCCGAGAGCGGTCAGGTGTCGGAGGCGAGGAGGGAGTCCGCCTAGGAGCGGTCGCCGCCAGGGTGAATCGGGCCCCGAGGCGGCTGTCCCAGCCCCGGCTTATCGTGTGGAACCGGTGGATCGACCCGGCCACCCACCCACACGGGTCCTTCGAACACGACACGGTTGACAACCGACCGGGAAGGACCCCCGATGGCCATTACCGAAAGGGATAGAATCCGCCTACTGGACGGATTCCGCGGCACCCTCGACGACGAACAGCTCGCCACCATGTCCGAACTGGTAC
>DRKF01000511.1 GCA_011051915.1 Acidimicrobiales bacterium
ACGCCCCCACGATCAGGGCCGATATCACCAGGAGGAATCCCCTGATCAGATTGATGGTGGCGGTCTCGGCGCTGTACCCGGGCGATCCGGCGTAGGCCTGGGTCTTGGTGCGGGTCTCCGTCCCCGCTGCGGTGTTCACCGCCGGAAAGTCGGTGGTGTCGGTGGCCCTGATGGCGACGGCGGAGAAACGGTCGTGGACCGTGTCGCCGTAGACGAGTTCCTGCCACGTCTGCAGGGAGGTGAAGGCGATGTCCACGTGGCCGTATGAACCGGCGAAGGTGAAACCCACCACCGGCAGGGTGCGTTCGATCCCCGACACGGTGATCATGTCACCCTCGGAGATCCCCAGGGATCGGAACTCCTCGCTGAGCACCAGTCCCGGCTCACCGGCCAGGGCGTCCCGACCCCTCTCGTCGGGGATCAGGAAGCTGTCCGGGGGCACCCCGAACAGGGCCATGTCCAGCGAGGTGCCCTCCGCCGAGCGGGCGTTGAAGAAGGACACCCCCAGGGGCGAGACGTCGAACCCGTCCCCGGCGGCGGCGTCCTCCCAGGGGCCGAGGTTGACCTCGGTCAGGATCGAGCGGCTGAACGAGGCCTTGGCCCCGGGCTGGAAGGCCAGATGGGTGAGCGGTAGCGATCTCAGCCCCGAGATGCCGTCGTCGACCAGACCGGTGGCCAGGCCCGAGACGATGGTGCTGAGGACCGCCACCAGGGCGATGACCGCGCCGACCAGCACGAATCGGCCTCTCTGGACCCTGAGGTCCCGCAATGCCAGAAACAACGCTCCTCCGGATTCTCGTTTCTCGTTGATCGTTCCCTGTTCAACGGGCGGCGGATCCCTCGACCCTCGCTGTCGTCACACGAGGGGACCCGACCGGACAGCAGGATAGCGACGCGGTGTCTTGTCGACACAGCGTCGTCAAGGAACCCTGGATCGCGGTCGCCGGTCGTCTTGGCGGTTGGTGATCGCTTGCCTAACTTTGGTTGAGTCCCGATCGGAGGAACCATGTCCACTCTTCAGGCCCACATTCCCTACGGCGCCTACTGGAGTTCCCCCTTCGTGAGGTGGCGGGGAAGCCTGGCGGGTCGCCATCCCCTCGAGCTGGGAGCCGAGGTGGCCCGCACCGCCCTGGCCGAGCGGGGCATCGAACCCGCGTCGCTCACCGAACTGCACCTGGGATCCACCGTGCCCTCGCCCCGGTCGTTCTACGGAGCGCCCTGGGTGGCGGGCATGATCGGCGCCCCGGAGATCTCCGGCCCCACGGTGTCCCAGGCCTGCGCCACCTCGGCCCGTCTGGTCACGGGGGCCGCCGACGAGGTGGAGGTCGGCCTGTCCGAGGGTGGGGGAGAGGTTCCGGTGGTGCTGTGCCTGGCCGCCGACCGCATCTCCCAGGGTCCGGTGCTCAACTACCCGGGCCCGGGCCGCGACGCCGAGGTGGCCGAGACCGAGGACTGGGTCATGGACAACTTCGCCTGTGACCCCTGGGCGGGGGAGTCGATGCTCCAGACGGCGGAGAACGTGGCGGCGGAGTACGGAGTCACCACCGCCGAGCAGCACGACGTCGTCCTGCGCCGTTACGAGCAGTACACCGACGCCCTGGCCGACGACGCCGCCTTCCAGCGCCGCTACATGGTCACCCCCGTCAACGGAACCGAGGGCGAGGTGTCCGGCGACGAGGGCGTGTTCCCCGTGACCATGGAGAAGATGGCCGCCCTCGCTCCGGTGTTGGAGGGGGGAACGGTCACCTACGCCGGGCAGACCCATCCCGCCGACGGCAATGCCGGTCTCATCGTCACCGGTCCCGGGCAGGCGGCGGAGCTGGCGACCGATCCCGGTGTCTCCGTCCGGATCATGGGCACGGCCATGGGACGAGCCGCCAAGGCCATGATGCCCAAGGCCAACATTCCCACCGTGCGCCGGCTCCTCGCCCGCACCGGCTGGTCGATCGACGACGTGGACGCCCTCAAGACCCACAACCCCTTCGCCGTCAACGACATCGTCCTGGCCCGGGAGCTGGGTTTCGACCTGGACCGGATGAACAACTACGGCTCCTCGCTGATCTTCGGCCACCCCCAGGGACCGACCGGGCTGAGGCTGATCATCGAGCTGATAGAGGAGCTGGCCCAGCGGGGTGGGGGCCGGGGTGTGTTCACCGGATGCGCCGCCGGCGACACGGCCATGGCGGTGGCGATCGAGGTCACCGACGCCCCATAGGGGAACACGGCCGCAGGAGGCGACACCAAACAGGGGAACACGGCCGCAGCCGTGGCCAGCGCAGCCGCCGACGTCACGTGAGCGGAGGTGATCGGCGTGGCGGGATTCACCCCGCGAGGTCCACGGCGATGTCCCTGATCGCTTCTAGCATGGCCCCCTATGGCCCGAACCAGATCCCGTTCCCGAGGCTCCCAACCACCCGAATCCATCGCCCGCGAGATCCTGGACGTCTCCGTCGAGACGGAGATGCAGGACTCCTTCATGCCCTACGCCCTGTCGGTCACCACCGCCCGGGCCATCCCCGACGTGCGCGACGGCCTCAAGCCCGTCCAACGTCGGATCCTCTACGTCATGAACGACCTGGGCCTCCGCCCGGGGACACCCTTCCGCAAGTCGGCCACCGTGGTGGGCGAGGTGATGGGCAAGTACCACCCCCACGGCGACTCCGCCATCTACGAGGCCATGGTGAGACTGGGTCAGGACTTCGCCATGTCCGTCCCCCTGGTGGAACCCAAGGGTAATTTCGGTTCCCTCGACGATCCCCCCGCCGCCCACCGCTACACCGAGGCCCGCCTCAGCGCCGCGGCCATGACCATGGTGGCCGACATCGAAGAGGACACCGTCGATTTCCGGGGCAACTTCACCGGCGAGCTGGAGGAACCCGAGTGCCTGCCCGCCCTCCTGCCCAACCTGCTGGTGAACGGGGCCAGCGGCATCGCCGTGGGCATGGCCACCAACATGGCCCCCCACAACCTGCGCGAGGTGGCCGACGTCATCTCCCTGGTGCTCACCCAGAGGCGACCCCGGCCCACCATCGAGGAGCTCATGGAGCGCCTCCCCGCCCCCGACTTCCCCGGTGGCGGAATCATCGTCGACGACGGCTCCCTGGCCACCGCCTACGAGACCGGAAGGGGCACCATCCGGGTCCGGGCCCGGGCCGAGATCGAGCCGATCTCCAGCCGCCGCCAGGCCATCGTCATCACCGAACTGCCCTACATGGTCGGCCCCGAGCGGGTCCAGGCCAAGATCCGCGACCTGATCCTGGCCGGCAAGCTCGACGACGTGGCCGGGGTCACCAACCTCTCCGACCACACCAACGGCCTGAAGCTGGTCATCGACTGCAAGTCGGGGGTGAACCCCCATGCCCTACTGAACAAGCTGTACCGCCTCACCCCCCTCGAGGAATCCTTCGGGATCAACAACGTCGCCCTGGTAAACGGGGTGCCGACCACCCTGGGGCTCTACGACATCTGCCGCCACTACATCGACCATCGCCTCGATGTCATCGTGCGGCGCACCGAGTACCGCCTGCGCAAGGCCCGGGAGAGAGCCCACATCGTCGAGGGATTGCTCATCGCCCTCGACAACATCGACCTGGTCATCGCCATCATCCGGGGTTCCGCCGACGTCCCCGAGGCCCGAGCCTCGCTGATGGAGAGACTGGACCTCAGCGAGATCCAGGCCAATCACATCCTCGACATGCAGCTCCGTCGCCTCACCGCCCTCGAGGTCGACAAGCTCCGCGACGAGTTGGCCGAGTTGCAGAAGAAGATCGCCGGGTACGAGAAGATCCTGGGGTCCGAACAACGGCGTCGCACCCTGGTCGGAAAGGAGCTGGCCGAGGTCGCCGCCGAGCACGGTGGTCCCCGCCGCTCCACGATCATGTCCGCCGACGAGATCGTCGTCATCGAGGACACCCCGGCCGGCCCCCGATTGTCCGAGGACGACCTCGATGCTCCCGCCCTGGTCACCCTGTCCACCTCGGGGCTGCTGGGCCGGACCTCCCCCGACGCGGAGTTCAACGCCAAGCCCGGGCGCCACGACGTCCTGGCCGCCACGGTCCACACCGGGGCCGCCGCCAACGTCTACGCCTTCACCGACCGCGGCCGCCTGCTCTCGGTGAGGGTGAGGGACATCCCCGAGATGGCCCGGGGCAGCCGGGGGGCCTCGGTGACGGAGATGTTCTCCCTGAGTCGGGGGGAGCGGGTCGTGGGCCTCACCGGCACCCCCCAGGAGACCGTGGTGCTGATCACCCGCGGCGGGGTGGCCAAGCGGGTCAGCCCCGACACCGTGACCGGCACCCGGATAGGCAACCCGGTGATCGGGCTCCGCAAGGACGATCGTCTCGTCGCCGCCTTCGAGGCCTCCGACGACACCGAGGTGGGGATCATCGCCTCCGACGCTCAGATGCTGCGCACCCGGGCCTCGAACATCTCCACCCAGGGGGCGGGGGCCGGGGGAGTGGCGGGCATGAAGCTCAAGCCGGGGGCCCACGTCGTGGCCGCCGGCCCCTTCGAGTTCGGTACCCAGATAGTGGCGGTCACCGATGAGGGCACCACCAAGGTGACCGAGGGCTCGGAGATCCCCACCAAGGGGAGAGCCACCGGCGGGGTGAGGCTCCTGAGGTTCAAAGGGTTCGAGACCGCGGTGGTCTACGCCTGGATGGGCAAGGACCAGGCCCTGGCCGCCATCGTCGCCGACACCGCCGATCCGTCCCGGGCCGACCCGACCCCGCGCCCGATCACCCTGGCCCCGACCCGCCGGGACGGCGGTGCCGTCGACCTCGGATTCCGAATCCTCGCCCTCGGGGAGTACCGCCACCAATGAGCCCCACGAAGTACGACGCCAGCTCCATAGAGGTCCTCGAGGGGCTCGAAGCGGTCCGCAAGCGCCCCGGGATGTACATCGGCGGTACCGGCTCGGGGGGCCTCACCCACCTGCTCTGGGAGATCATCGACAACGGGGTGGACGAGGCCGCCGCCGGCCACTGCGACCTGATCGAGGTGTACTTCCACCCCGACGGGTCCTACGAGGTGGCCGACAACGGCCGGGGCATCCCCATCGACCTCAAGGACGGCGCCAAGACGGCCCTCGAGGTGGTCTTCACCGAACTCCACGCCGGGGGCAAGTTCGGCAACAAGGCCTACGGGGCCTCGGGTGGTCTGCACGGGGTCGGGGCCTCCGTGGTCAACGCCCTGTCCCGGCGCCTGGTCGTCGACGTGAACCGCAAGGGGGCCACCCACCGCCTCGAGTTCTTCGAACGGGTCGCCGGCCACACCGCGGCCAACGGCCGCTTCCGCCCCTCCCACAAGCTGGAGAAGGTCGGCAAGGTACCCCGCACCCGTACCGGAACCCGGGTCAGGTTCTGGCCCGACACCGACATCTTCGATCCCGAGGCCCGAATCGAGTACGCAGAGGTCCGTGAACGGCTCTCCCAGGTGTGTTTCCTGGTCCCGGGGCTCAAGATACGGCTCACCGACCGTCGGGGGGCCAAGGTCCAGTCCGAGGAGTTCAAGTCCTCGGGTGGTCTCGTCGACTACGTCGAACACCTCAGCAACGGGACCGAGCCGGTCACCGGGGTCATACGTCTGCAGGGCGAGGGCGAGTTCACCGAGAAGGTGCCCGTCGACGGGAAGCTCACCGAGGTCACCCGCCACTGCGTCATCGATGTGGCCCTGCGCTGGACGGCGGGTTTCGACACCAGGATCGTCAGCTTCGTCAACACCATCCCCACCACCGACGGCGGTACCCATGTGTCGGGTTTCGAGCGGGCGCTCACGTTCTCGGTGAACGACGCCGTGCGTTCGGCCGACCCTCGCAAGCTCCGCAAGCTCAAGGACAAAGCCAAGGCCCAGAAGGAGGACGTCCAGGAGGGGCTGGTGGCCGTGGTGCGGGCGATAGTCCCCGAGCCCCAGTTCCGGGGCCAGACCAAGCGCGAACTGGGTACTCCCGACGTCCAGAAGATCGCCTACGACGTGGTGAAGCGCACCATGGGCGACTGGCTGGAGGGGCGGGCCAAGGGCAGTCGCAAGAATCAGGTCCGGGGTGTACTCGACAAGGTCTCCGAGGCCATCCTGAACCGGGTGGCCACCCGCCAGGCGCTCGAGACCCGACGCAAGGCGGCCTCGCTGGGTTCGGCCGGCCTTCCCGACAAGCTGGCCGACTGCCGGGTCCACCCCGGGGGTGAGCTGCTGCTCGTCGAGGGCGACTCGGCCGCCGGTCCGGCCAAGTCGGGTCGCGACTCCAACTGGCAGGCCGTGCTGCCCCTGCGGGGCAAGGTCGTCAACGCGGCCAAGGGCACCCGCAAGGCCGTACTCGACAACGCCGAGGCCACGGCCCTGTTCACCGCCGTCGGCGCCGGTTCGGGCCCCGAGTTCGACATCTCCGCCGCCCGCTACCAGAGGCTGATACTCCTGGCCGACGCCGACGTCGACGGCAGCCACATCCGCTGCCTGCTGCTGACCCTCGTCTACCACTACATGAGGCCGATGCTCACCGAGGGCAGGGTGTTCGCCGCCCAGCCCCCGACCCATTCCTTCACCGTGGGCCAGGAGAAGATCTACGTCTACAGCGAGGACGAGAAGGATGCCCTCATGGCCGACCTGGAGTCCCGCAACCGTCGCTACCGTCTGACCCGGTTCAAGGGCCTGGGCGAGATGGACGTGGCCGAGTTGGCCGAGACCACCCTCAACCCCGAGACCAGGGTCCTACGCCGCATCACCCTCGACGACGCCAAGGCGGCCGACAAGGCCTTCACCACCATGATGGGCAACGCCGTGGAGCCCCGCCGCCAGTTCATAATCCGCCACAGCGACGCCTACGGCCACGCCCTCGACATCTGAGCGGTCCGACGGGCGAGGCCGGGCCGAGCAGGGGGCACGTCCAGGGAAAGCCGGCTTCACCTGAGCCCAGTCCTTAGTAAAGTAGAACC
>DRKF01000512.1 GCA_011051915.1 Acidimicrobiales bacterium
ATCCCACAGGTAGGGGGGATAGTGGCCGAACACGAAGATCCGTTCCCGGTGCTCGGAGGCGGCCCGCAGGGTGGTTTCGAGCCACTCCCACTGTTCGGTCTCGGTGTCCCAGCCGGTGTTCAGGACCGAGGTGTCGATGAGCACGAACCGGCACTGTCCCCTCGCGAACGACTGGTACCGGGGTCCGAATCGTTCGATGAACGCCTCGTAGTGCACGGGGGACACGGCCGGGGCGTCGACCCATCCGTAGGGCTTGTCGCCGACGTCGTGGTTGCCCGGCACCACGTACATGGGAATCTCGAGCTGCCGGTAGGCGTCGAGGGCGAGTTCATTGGCCCCGGGGTGCCCGGGACTCCCCGGCACGGGATGGACCACGTCGCCGAGGTGGATCACGAACTCGGGCCGGACCGCCTCGATGATCTGCACCGCGTGGCGATTGCGGCCGGCCAGAAGCGCATTGGCCGGGAATTCCCCCGGGTCGTCGGTGTCGGGACGGACGTGGGTGTCGGCGATTACGACGAAGCGCATCGCCGGATGCTAACCACGGCGGTCGGCACCGGGCCGCTCCTTGTGAAGACGCGCCGGAAACACCACGCCTGGGCGGTGGGCAGGGAGGTTCGAAACCGCTTCCTACCGGCTTCTACCGTCGGAGAGTGCCCGATGCCATTGGCAGATCCTTGGTAGTGCGGCACCCGTTCCGTCTATCCGGGGACATCGAGAATGAGGCCGAGCATCTCCCGGATCTGGGCGAGAGCAGCTGCCCCCAGGTTGCCCCGCTTTGCCTCGATGCGGCCGGGAGCAACCGCTCGGATGTGCTGGCACTGAGCGGCTGAGGCGTGTTCGAGGCCGTTCGTGTCATCAGCCTCGATCTCGACCTCGGACGCGAAGCCGCGAAGGGTCGAGGTGAGCGGCACGACATGAATGACGCTGGGCTCCGCGTTCAGGATTCGCTGAGCAGTCACAACGACCGCGGGGCGACGGAACCCCGCCTCTCTCGACCCGGGCAGGCCGAGATTCAGGTCGACGACATCACCGGAGGTCAGCATCGAGCCAGCCATTCTCCTCAGCGCTCAGGCCATCGCGGAGCTCGGCCCCGATCCGGTCCTGGCGCAGGCGCCGGACGGCGAGCGCGACCGTGTCCCCCACGGTGGTGCCCAGGGAAGCGGCGAGCTTCTTCAGTTCCCTGTGGGTAGCGACATCTATCCGTACGCTCGTACTTTGCATGCAATGATGTTAGCAAGCATGCATGCTTACTGGTGCCGCACCTGTGGACCTCATTCCGGGTGATATGCAACTGAGGTCCTGTGGAAGGCTGGCCCTGCTGTGGCTGCTGATCAGGGGGAGTGATGCCCGAGCCGCTTGTCCACCTGCACGTTAAGAACAACCGCAAGGGTCAGTCCGTGTTCCGAATCACCCCCGAGAGGTGGGCGGCGGCGGAGGCCCGGCATCCCGATGTGGCGTCCCGAACCGATGTCACCATCGACTTCGACCTCGACCATTTCGACGAGTCGATGGCCCGGGCGGTGGGACTGGTCACGTGGAATCTGCCCACGGACGGCCTGGCCGCACGGGCACCGAACCTCCGGTGGATACACATCATCGGAGCCGGTGTGGGGCACCTGGCCCCTTTCGACTGGCTGCCGCCGGGGGTGACACTCACCAACAACTCCGGGGTCCATGCCGCCAAGGCCGGGGAGTACGGGCTGATGGCCGTGCTCATGTTGAACAACGCCGTTCCCCGTCTGGTCACCGCCCAGCGTGAGCACCGGTGGGTCGAGTGCTTCACCTCCGCCATCGAGGGCAAGACCCTGCTCGTGATCGGGGCCGGGCAGATGGGCCGGGCCGTGGCGCGACGGGCACGTTCGGTCGGATTGCGGACCATGGGGATTCGCCGTCGGGACGGGGACCTCGACGAGTTCGAGGCCGTGCATCGGGTCGATCGGCTCGACGACCTGCTCCCCGAGGCCGATTTCGTTCTGATGACCCTGCCCGATGTCCCCGACACGCGGGGGCTGATGGATGCCCGCCGTCTGGGACTGATGAAGCCCGGGGCCGGGCTGGTCAACATGGGCCGGGGTCGCTCCCTCGACCACAGCGCTCTGGCCGAAGCCCTGGGATCAGGCCACCTGTCGGGAGCGGTACTCGACGTGTTCGAGCGTGAGCCCGTGCCGGCGGATTCCCCACTGTGGGACACCCCGAACCTGGTCATGACCCCCCACATGTCCTCCGACGACGTGGACCGCTATGTCGACCTGACCCTCGACCTGGTCTTTGACAATCTGGGTCGTCTGATGGAGGGTCGCGAACTCAAGAACGTGGTCGACCCCGAGCGCGGCTACTGACATCCAAGCCCCTGTCCCGACCCTCCTGTGCCAAGCCCCCTGTCCCGACCCCCCTTCCCCAACCAACCAACCAACCAACCTTTTGTGAGTGCGGGGGTCGGTGTGGTGGGCCTGGGGTCTCACAGTTGGGGTGGGCGTGTCGCCTTTTGTGAGTGCGGGGGTCGGTGTGGTGGGCCTGGGGTCTCACAGATGGGTGGGCGTGTCGCCTTTTGTGAGTGCGGGGGTCGCTGTGGTGGGCCTGGGGTCTCACAGTTGGGGTGGGCGTGTCGCCTTTTGTGAGTGCGGGGGTCGGTGTGGTGGGCCTG
>DRKF01000513.1 GCA_011051915.1 Acidimicrobiales bacterium
CTCGGAATCCACCTGGTGGGGCACAGCCTCGGAGGGGCCGCGGCCCTCCTCGCCGCGGGCCACATCGCCCGGCTCTCGAGCGTCGCGGTCATCGGGGCCCCGTCGAGCCCGGTACATGTGCGGGGACTGCTGGGCGAGGCGGTCCAGCGGATCGAGTGGGAGGGGTCCGCCCCGGTGAACATCGGAGGCAGGGAGTTCCGTCTGAGTCGGAGCTTCCTGGACGACCTCGACCGCCACGACGAACTCGGACGGGTGCGGCGCCTGGGCCGCCCCCTGCTGGTACTGCACGCGGTGGACGACACGATTGTTCCCGTGACGGAGGGGGAGGCCATCTTCGCCGCCGCCTCCCAACCCAAGGCCTTCGTGGCTCTCGAGCACTCCGACCATCTACTCAGTGATCCCCGTCCCGCCGCCACCGCCTCGAGGATTCTCTGCACCTGGCTGGATCAGATCGATCACACACCATGAGTCAGGGTGCCGGACCTGGCCGTTCCGGCTGACTCCGGGTGCCGGACCTGCCCGTTCCGGCCGACTCCGGGTAGCGGACCTGGCCGTTCCGGCCGACTCCGGGTGCCGGACCTGCCCGTTCCGGCCGTAGGGGCACTCACGAGATGCTCTCGGTCGCCTGATCCGCGACCGGGGCCTCGATGTTCAGCCGCGGTATCAGCCGGTCCAGCCAGGACGGGAACCACCAGTTGGCGTCGCCCATGAGTTCCATGGTGGCCGGGACGAGGAGAACCCGTACCAGGGTGGCGTCCACGATGATGGCCGTCGCCAGCCCCACCCCGAACAGCTTGATTGTCGCATCGTCACCCAGCACGGCGAACGACCCGAAGACCGTGGTCATGATCAGAGCGGCGGCGGTGATGACCCGGGCGGTGCTGGCCAGACCGTCCGCCACCGCCTCGGCGTTGTCACCCGTTCTGACGTACTCCTCGTGAACCCGGGACAGGAGGAACACCTCGTAGTCCATGCTGAGTCCGAACAGGACTGCGAACATGAAGACCGGAGCGAAGGACACGATGGGTCCGGTCCGGTCCACACCGATGATTCCGGCCCCCCAACCCCACTGGAAGACCGCCACGACCACCCCGTAGGCCGCGCCGATGGAGAGCAGGTTCATGACCACGGCCTTGAGGGGCACCAGCACCGAACGGAACACGGCCATCAGGAGAAGGAACGACAGGGTCAGCACGGCCCCGATCACGATGGGAAGCCGGCTGGTGAGGCGGCGACTGATGTCCGTGAATGAGGCGGTGATACCGCCCACGCTGGCCCGGGCACCGGTGCCGGCCAGGACCTCGGGATAGACCTCGTGTCGCAGACGGTCGATCAGCTGGTCCGTGCGGGAGTCCTGGGGGGCACTGTCGGGAATCACCGTGATCACCGCGACCTCGGGATCCACCTGGCTGAAGTTCCTCTCCGTCACCTCCGGTACGGCGAACACGCCGGGGGTCTCCCGGGTGGCCTGGGCCAGCCGGTCGACGATCGACGGGTCGCCGTTGGTCTCTATGGCGACGACCAGTCGCCCGTTGAATCCGGGGCCGAACCCCTCGGCCAGCAGGTCGTAGGCCCGACGGGTCGTGGCCGAGGGAGGATCGTTGCCCGCGTCGGTGAAGCCCAGACGGATGGAGAACATCGGAACGGTCAGAAGGAGCAGCAGACCCGAACCCACGATGGCCACGGGCCAGGGGTGATTCTCCACCAGGCGGCTCCAGCGGTACCAGACGCTGCGGGTCGGGTCGCCACCGTCTCCCTTCAACAGCGGGATCCGGGCCCTGTCGATCGAGGTTCCCACCCAGCCCAGGAGAGCGGGCAGGAGGGTCACCGCGGCCACCATGGTGGTGAGTACCGTGGCCGCGGCCCCGACCGACATACCGTTCATGAAACTGAGGCCGACCAGCGAGAGGCCCATGAGCGAGATCACCACGGTGATTCCCGCGAACATCGTCGCCCGGCCCGCGGTCCGCGCCGCCTGGGCCACCGCCTCCTCCACCTCGAGCCCTTCGGCCAGCGCCCGCCGGTACCGGGTGACTATGAACAGGGCGTAGTCGATACCCACACCGAGGCCGATCATGGTGGCCAGATTCGGGCCGAACTCGGGAATGTCGATGATGAAGTCGGCCAGGCGCACCAGTGCCAGGCCGCTACCCAGGGCGAACAGGGCCGTCACCATGGGCATCGTCATCGCCACCACCGACCCGAAGGTGATCAGCAGCACGATCACCGCCGCAACCAGGCCCACAACCTCGGAGGAACCCGGGGGTTCCTGGCTGGCGTCACGGATTATCTCGCCCCCCGCCTCGACCTCGAGACCGGGTCGACGTGACCGGTCCACCAGGTCGATCACCGCCCTGGGAACATCGAGCGGCACGGATCTCTCGTCGAGGTCGTAGCGGATCTGCATGAAGCCGATCGGCGCGCCCAGCGGTGAGGGGTTGAGGGGGCTCACCTCCACCACGTGGTCGAGAGCGAGCAGGCTCTGCCTGAGCGTCTCGACATCCGCCTGAACGGTGGGATCGTCGAGCCCGGCATCGGCTCTCACGACGATGTCACTCGTGCCGCCGGAGGCACCGGGAAAGCGGCTCTGGAGAAGGTCGGCGGCAGTCTGGGACTCCGCCCCGGGGAGACCGAACTCGTTGGTCAGCTCGGGACCGGTCACCGAGACGGCCACGTTGGCCAGTATCAGGAAGGCCAGCCAGCCCAGAACCACCACGAGCCGGTGACGGACACACAACCGGGCTAGACGTTCGAGCATCGACACTCCTGATTCGGTACCGGGGCGACAGACGAGACCCGTCGGACCCTAGGCCCCCTCGGACCGGGATCCACACCACCGGACCACGGTCCCTGGGGAACTCACGGTCCGACCCGTAGCCGGGAGTAGTCCCTGGCGTAGGCCAGGACCGTGGCTACGTAGATCTCGGACTGGTTGTAGGCGAACACCGCCCTCTGCTGTCCCTCGGGGGTGTCGAGGGGTAGGCCGTAGGCGGTCTGACAGAGATAGTCCGCCGCGGAGAGGGCGGCGTCGTAGATGTTCTGAGGGTCACGAACGCCGTCACCGTTGGCGTCCCGCCCGTTGCGGGCCCAGGTCGAGGGGATGAACTGCATGGGGCCCACGGCCCGGTCGAACTCGGTGTCACCGTCCAGCGATCCACCGTCGCTGTCGACGATCACCGCGGTCTCCCGCTGTCCGCTGAGAGCTATCCCGATGATCGGAGCGGACACGGTTCCGTCGATCAGCAGCCGGGTGCCGCCATAGGTGCCGTGCCTCGACTCGACCCTGCCGATGCCGGCGAGAAGACTCCACGGAAGCCGGCAGGAGGGCCGTTCCGCGTTGATGCGGTCGGCGGCCCGCACGTAGGCCTCCAGCGCTATGTAGGACAGATCGGTACCCGTCACCCGGGCCAGCCTCCGTTCCTCGGACACCGATTCCTCCAGGCGGGCCAGTGCCGATCGGGCCGCTTCCAGAGCCTCGCGGGCTGCGGAGAGCGCCCTGCGGGACTCCTCCCGCCGCGCCCCCAGGGCGACCACGGCGTCGGCGGCTTCGGCGAGCTGCTCTCGGGCCGTGCGACCGATGGCGATCGTCGAATCCAGCTGGGCCCGGGTACCCGCCTCCAGGGTGCGCAGCACGAATCTCCTCCGGGCGTTCCTGGCCGCAGCCGAGGCCGGATCCTCGCCTCCGGTGACGGCGGTGGTTCCGGCCGAACCTCCGAACACGTAGCTGGCGACGGCCACATCGGCGATTCCCTCCCTGGCCGTCCCGACCAGCTCCTCGGCCTCGGAGATCCTCGCCCTCAGGGTGGGGATGGCCCGGCGAATCTGGGTCAGGGCCGATTCCATCTCGGCGATCGTCCGCGTTTCGAGTTCGATCCGCGCCTCGGACTCGGCGATGGTTCGCCGGGCCTGCTCCAGGCGGGCCAGGGCCTCCTCGTAGCTACGGCTCTCCACGGTGACTTCGGAGAGCGCCACGGCGTCGCCCTCGGCGGGGGCGCCGGGGGCGAACATCGCCGCCGGCAGTGACAGAACCAGCCCGATCCCGAGGACCCGCGACAGCCGTCGCCACCACCCCGACACCGGAGTCCGGTCCTGGTTCTCACGGGCGCGTGGGCGCCACCCCGGGGGAGTCATCACCCAGAGAACGTCGACCGCCACGCCGACTGGCTGAGCTTCGCCGCCCGGTTTCGGAACTCCGAGAGGGGCGGGGTACCACCCGGGCCCGGACCGCAACGCCGCAGCTCCCGGCCGACCAGCCGACTCACACACCCGAAGTGGCGAAACGCCGCAGCTCCCGGACCATCAGCCCTATCAGGCGCCCGAAGTGGCGAAACGCCGCAGCTCCCGGTTCAGGACGTCGGCGAAGCGGCTGTGGACCGCTTCGGGCCGAGATACCCGCCGGGGCCGGCTGCGGGGCCGGACGGACGGCTCCGCGTAGGCCCGCCACGCCGAGTAGAGGGTCCCGGCCTCCCCGACATTCGCCCCGGTCCCCGGTCTCCCGCCCGGATCGGCGACCGAAGTGCGCCGGGGCTCGGAGTGCTCCGGCTCCGCCCGGTCTCCGGTCACCCGACCCGGATCGGCGACCGAGGAGCGCCGGGGCTCGAAGTGCTCGGGCTCCGCCCGGTCTCCGGTCTCCCGACCCGGGCGGTCGGACAGGGCGGGCCGCACCCGCTCCCAGGCGTCGTGGATCCGGGCGAAGAGCTCGGAATCACCGCCCAGATCCGGGTGGGACTCCCGGGCGAGTCGCCGGTAGGCGCTTCGGGCCTCGGGCAGCCCGCAACCCGGCTCCACGCCCAGGACTTCGAAGGCTCTCGCCAATTCGCCGGTCATCGACTTCCCTGCCTCGACCCGGAGCGAATCCTTTCGCTCCGCCGCTCC
>DRKF01000514.1 GCA_011051915.1 Acidimicrobiales bacterium
CTGAACCTCGAGGCCCCCGACGACGACGCGGTCGCCGTCCATGTGGCCGAGGTCAGGTCCCACTTCTGACCGGGGGAGACCCGAACCCATGGCGCTGGACGAAAGACTGCTGGAGATCCTGGCCTGTCCCGAGGACAAGGGTCCGCTCCTCTACTTCGAGGATGAGGCGATCCTGTTCAATCCCCGACTGAAGCGGACCTACCGCATCGAGGACGGAATTCCCGTGATGCTCATCGAGGAGTCGGAGACCGTTTCCGACGAGGAGGCGGCCCGTCTCGAGGCCCGGGCGGCGGCCGAGGGGATCACCCCGACCTTCGAGGCCTGAGCCGAGCTCCCCGGGGTGGGGAACCGGTGAAATCCGGTCTCCCCCTTGATCGGGGGCGGTGGATGGGTACCCTGAGGTTTCCGGCACCCATTTGTCCAGGGCAGATGCCCAGGTGCCGATCGGAACCAGTCTCCGGTCGCGTCCACAGGCGGCGCGGTCGAGCCGGCGGAACAGTCGAGGCCGTGAGGCCGTCGTGTCGCCGCCGGCCTGGGACCGGACCATCACACAGATCAGTGGAGTTTCCCGGTCCCCGAGATCGGGCTCCCGAAAACCCTGGAGCACAAGTGACAGAACTTCCTCCCGTACTGGAGGCCGACGACTTCAAGGTCGCCGACGTCTCCCTCGCCGCCGCGGGCCGCAAGCAGATCGAGCTGGCCGAGGTGGAGATGCCCGGCCTCATGGAGCTGCGGGCCCGCCACTACGACACCAAGCCCCTCGCCGGAGCCCGGATCATGGGCTCACTCCATATGACGGTTCAGACCGCGGTACTCATCGAGACCCTCGTCGATCTCGGCGCTCAGGTCCGCTGGGTGAGCTGCAACATCTTCTCCACCCAGGACGAGGCGGCCGCCGCTGTCGCCGTCGGCCGCCAGGGAACCCCCGAGGAGCCCCGAGGCGTGCCCGTCTTCGCCTGGAAGGGTGAGACCCTCCCCGAGTACTGGTGGTGCACCGAGCAGGCCCTGCGCTGGCCGGGCGAGACGGGACCCAACCTGATACTCGACGACGGTGGCGACGCCACCCTGCTGGTCCACAAGGGGGTCGAGTTCGAGAAGGCCGGCGCCGTTCCCGACCCCGACACCGCCGGCAGCCCCGACGAGGAGGAGATCCTCAGGTTGCTCGGTCGCATCCGGACCGAGGACCCGCAGGTTTGGACGACCATGGCGGCGGGGATCAAGGGGGTGTCGGAGGAGACCACCACCGGCGTCCACCGCCTCTATGAGATGTTCGAATCGGGAACCCTGATGTTCCCCGCCTACAACGTGAACGACTCGGTGACGAAGTCCAAGTTCGACAACCTCTACGGTTGCCGCCACTCCCTGATCGACGGCATCAACCGGGCCACCGATGTGATGATCGGTGGCAAGGTGGCCCTGGTGGCCGGCTACGGCGACGTGGGCAAGGGCTGCGCCCAGTCTCTCCGGGGACAGGGAGCGCGGGTGATCATCACCGAGGTCGATCCCATCTGCGCCCTGCAGGCCTCGATGGAGGGCTTCGAGGTCGACCGCATCGAGAACGTCGTCGACCAGGTCGACATCTTCGTGACCGCCACCGGCAACAAGGACATCATCTCCGCCGAGTTGATGGGGCGGATGAAGCACAACGCCATCGTTTCCAACATCGGCCACTTCGACAACGAGATCGACATGGAGGGTCTCGAGAAGATGTCCGACGTTCAGCGTCGCAACATCAAGGACCAGGTCGACGAGTACGTCTTCCCCGACGGCCACTCGGTGATCATCCTCGCCGAGGGTCGCCTGGTGAACCTGGGTTGTGCCACCGGCCATCCCAGCTTCGTGATGTCGATGAGCTTCACCAACCAGGTGCTGGCCCAGATGGCGCTCCATGACGCCGGTGAGGAACTCGCCGTGGGCGTTTACACCCTCCCCAAGCACCTCGACGAGGAGGTGGCCCGTCTCCATCTCGACAAGCTGGGTGTGAAGCTCACCCATCTCACGCCCGAGCAGGCCGCCTACATCGGGGTCCGGCCCGAGGGTCCGTACAAGCCCGAGCACTACCGCTACTGACCCGGGACCGGCCGGTTCTCCGGACCGTTCCCCGGCGGGCGGGGGACCGGTCTGGACCCGAGGGCCCACCGCGACCAACATGGTTCGTGGTGGGCCCTCGTCGCGCCCGGTGGTTGACAGAACGGAAGGATCAGACTCTCGTGGAGCAGTTCGAAGGCCGGGTAGCAGTGGTGACCGGAGCCGCCAGTGGAATCGGACTGGGTCTGGCCCACCGGGCGGCGGCGGAGGGAATGTCGGTGGTCATGGCCGACGTCGAAGCCGACGCCCTCTCAGCGGCCTCCGACGATGTCGCGTCGCGGGGTGCGGAGGTCATGGCCGTGCGCTGTGACGTGACCGACGAGCAGTCGGTGGCCGAACTGGCCCGGCGGGTCAGCGACGCCCACGGGGCCTGTGACCTGTTGTTCAACAATGCCGGTGTCTCCGCCGGCGGCCCCATGTGGGAGGTCTCCGAGGCCGACTGGGACTGGGTGATCGGAGTCAACCTGACGGGGGTGGCCCGTTGCATCCGCCATCTCGTCCCTCCCATGATCGCCAGGGGTGGTGGGCACGTGGTGAACACGGCCTCGATGGCGGGGCTCTCGGCCATGCCCTCGACGGGCCCCTACTCGGCGTCCAAGCATGCGGTGGTCGCGATGTCGGAGATACTGGCCCACGACCTGACCCTGGCCGGATCCGACGTGGGTGTGTCGGTGCTGTGCCCGGGCTGGGTCGTGACCGGGCTGATGGAGTCGGACCGCAACCGCCCCGGGGGGCCCCGCCCCGAGGACCCCGACTCGGAGGCTTCCCCCGAGCAGGAGGCCTTCCGCGAGGCGGTGAGGTCGGCCTTCGAGGCGGGGATCTCCCCCGAGGAGGTGGCCACCACGGTGTTCGAGGCGGTCCGCCAGGGCCGGTTCTGGATTCTCACCCACGAGGACTGGAACCGGGTGGCCGAGGTCAGGTGCCGCGACATCCTCGAGGGCCGGTCTCCCACCCTGGAGCTCTGGCCGATCTAGGCGGTCCCGGCGGGGTCTGTCCGCGATTGGGCCGCCCGCCTCCGGGCCGGACGACCTCGGGGACTATGGAGTGGGGTCTGTGCGCGATCGGGCCGCCCGGTCGGGTCGACCCGATCCGCCGTGGGTGCCGGGCGTCAGTCGGGGCACCAGTTTCCGTGGAACCCGTAGGGGACACGGGTCCCGAGGCGGATCTCGGCCACCGGTGGAGCCGACATGTCCCGGGCGTCCACGATCACGACGGAGGACGAATCGGCTTCCGCCTCATAGGTGTAGGCCAGCAACCATCCGTCGTCCTCGTCCCCGGTGGAATCCGACGTTCCGTCGCGGGCCACGAACACCGCCTCCATGTGGTGCCGTCCGGGGGCGCCGGAGTGTTCGACGGTCTCACCTGACCTCAGGTCGTGCCTCAGCAGCGCCCCCGGTTCCAGAGCCGAGCCCGCAGCCACCGAGTAGCCGTAGCGGTAGGGCCGCCCGACGAGGTTCTCCCGCATGCGGGGAAACTCCTGGGGACGGTCGTCGATCGTCTCGGTGGTGACCCGTCCCGAGGTGAGGTCGAACTCCCAGCGTTCGAGACGTGGCGGGCCCTCGTCGGGTC
>DRKF01000515.1 GCA_011051915.1 Acidimicrobiales bacterium
CTGCCGCTGGGTACGGTCGACGGCCTGCCGGTGGGTCTCGGGCTCATCTCCCGTCCGGGTAGCGACAGCTTCCTGCTCGGGCTCGGGGCCCGCCTCGAACCCCTGCTCCCCGTCGACCGTTGAGTCACGGCCGGCTACGGTGTCCCCACCGGTTCGGGGACGGTACCTCAGGCCGGTCAGCCTCAGATGCGGGGACGGAACCTCAAGCCGGTCAGCCTCAGATGCGGGGACGGAACCTCAAGCCGGTCAGCCTCAGGTCCCCGTCTGCGGAACCAGCTCGGAGACGGCGGACAGAAAGGCGTCGTTCTCCTCGGGGGAGCCGATCGTCACCCGGATTCCCTCCCCGGCGAAGGGGCGGATGATGACGCCCCGCCTTTCCAGCTCCACCGCCAGGTCCGTCGCCCCTGGGGTGTCGATCCAGACGAAGTTGGCTCGGGACTCCACCGCGTTCCACCCCAGATCGCTCAGGGAGGCGCTGACCCTCTCCCGCTCGGAGACGCACTCGGCCACATGACGATCCAGCGAGGAGGAGTCGGCGAGGGCCGCCTCGGCGGCCGCCTGGGCCACGGAGTTCACCGTGAAGGGCAACTGGGTGGTGTGCAGGTATCCGATGAGTTCCTCCGATGCCAGAGCCCAGCCGACTCTCATCCCGGCGAGGCCGTGGGCCTTGGAGAACGTGCGGGTCACGATCACGTTGGGGTGGTCGCTCACCAGGGTCACCAGCATCTCCTCTCCCTGGCCGGTGTACTCGTGGTACGCGGCATCCACCACCGCGATCACGTCGTCGGGCAGGGATTCGACCAGATGCTCCAGTTCGGCCTTCTCCAGCAGGGTGCCGGTGGGATTGTTGGGGTTGGCCAGGAGCACCAGGGCCGTGGAATCCTCGACGGCGGCCACGATGGCCGCGGTGTCGAAGCCGTGTTCCACCAGAGGGACCGTTATGGCGGAGCCACCGGCGAGACCGACGAGAATCGGATAGAGCTCGAAACTCCGCCACGGATAGACCACCGACACGCCGGGCTCGACGAATGCCTGGACGATCTGCTGGAGCAGGCCCGAGGAGCCGCATCCGACCGCCAGGTTGTCGATGCCGACGCCCAGTTCACCGGCCAGGGCCCGACGGAGTCGGTCGGAGCGGTTGTCCGGATAGCGGTTGGCCGTTTCGGCGGCCACCGTGGCGGCATCCAGGGCGGCAGCGGAGGGGGGCAGATTCCGCTCGTTGGATGAGAGCTTGATGACGGGGGTTGGGCCGGGTGCCCCCGGGCCGGTGTCGGGCGACTTGCCCGGAACGTAGGCGGCAGCATCCAACACGGGTTTTCTGGGTCTTCCTGTCACACCCCGGACAGTACCGTCCCCGCCGTGGTCCGAGCCCAGCGAAGAGGGATCCGGGCCTCTGCCCGACACACGGGGCCCCGACGTGTCACCATCGGGGTGGGGAGATCGTGGGGACTCTATGCACTTGACCGACAAGACCGCCGTCGTGACCGGAGGGGGCAGCGGCCTGGGCATGGGGTTGTGCATGGCCCTGGCCCGCCGGGGCAATGCCGTGGTCGTCGCCGATATCGAGGAGGAGGCCGCCCACCGAACCGCGGCCGAGGTCGCGGCCCTGGGAGTGGAGTCGTTGGCCTTCGTCTGCGACGTCTCGGACCACGACGCCGTGGGAGTACTGGCCGACACCGCCTGGAGCCGCTTCGGCTCGGTCGAGATCCTGTGCAACAACGCGGGCGTGAGCCTCGGGGGCCGGTTGGTCGAAGCCCGGCCCGAGGATTTCGACTGGGTCTTCGGGGTGAATGTCAAGGGCATGCTCAACGGCAGCCAGGTGTTCGGAAGTCGGTTCGCGGCCACCGACGCCAACTGCTTCATAGTCAACACGGCCTCCGAACACAGCCTCGGTGTACCCCATGTCGGGGCGGGTCTGTACACGGCGTCCAAGCACGCCGTGATGGGCCTCACCGACGTGCTGCGGCGGGAGATGCCCCACAACGTCCAGGTGTCGCTGGCCTGTCCGGGGATCGTGTCCAGTCGGATACACGACGCGACCCGCAATCGACCCTCGGGCCTGGGCGGCCCCGGGGAGCCCAACCGCCTGGCCCAGGCGGTGCTGGCCATGGGCATGGATCCCCTCGAGGCGGGCGAACACGTGGTCGTGGGAGTCGAGGACGGGGAGTACATGATCTTCACCCACAGCCATTCCCGGGAGTACGCCGACGAGCGATACCGCGAGATCAGCCAGGCCTTCGAACGCCAGGCGCCACGGGTGCCCGGAGACGAGCGCTACAAGGTGGCGAACCTGGTGCGCGAGGCTCGGGCCACCGCCGAACCCTGACTCCGCTGCCGACCGCCGCCGGTACCCAGGGGACGGGGGCGCGGCTCGGGCCCCGGAGGTGTCACCCCACATTGACATCGGTCACACTGACGCGGTAGCAAGTGGGGCACCCGGGGACACCGTGGTGCCGGCTTCCGTCGATTCGAACCCATCGGCTCGAATCGACCGGAGCCGGTCCCCAATCCGTGACGGACGGGGGCCACCGGCCCGAACCGGGCCGTAGTGGGGCGGGGCCCCGAGGAGGGGACCGAGACCATGGCTGTCAACCCGACGGCAGAGTCCATCGAGGAGATCGTCAGAGTGGCGGGCAGCCCCGAGGACGGTCCGATCGTGATGATCAACCTGAACCGCTTCCGGTCCCGAGCCGACTACGGACCCAACCCTCCCGATGGAGTCGACGTCGACGTCAGCGGCGAGGAGGCCTACGCCCGCTACGGAGCCGTCGGTGCCGCGGCCGTGGCCGCCACCGGGGGCAGGTTGCTGTGGTCGGCACCCGTCGCCTCGATGGTGATCGGAGACTCCGACGACGCCTACGACCAGGTCCTGGCCGTCTGGTACCCGAACCGGGCCGCCTTCCTGAAGCTCGGTGACCACCCGGGCTACCTCGAGGCGACCGTTCACCGAAACGCCGCCCTGGAGAAGGCGTCCATCCTCTGCTGTCCCGCCGGCGACACCGGGCCGTTCGGCGCGACCGCCTGATCGTCCGAGCGCGATGCCGGACCCCCCGACCCCGCGTCACGGGCGGGACCACGATCGTGACCCTCGCGGAACCGGACCGGAGGCACCGCCCGGTGGACTCCTCCCCTCCACGGGCTCCGAAGCGGCGCTGCGTCCCTTCGCGCGGGGTGAGATCGTCGAGCGTCTTCACCACGGACCCTCTCTGTTCTCCCTGGTGATCACGGGCGGCGGCTTTCAGGCCGTGACCGATCTCCTGAACCGTCCGGGTGCGTCCCGTACCGTCCACCACGTCGAGATTCCCTACAACCAGACCGCGCTCGAACGGCTCCTCCCCCACCTCGACGGTCCGGCGGTCTCCGAGGACGTGGCCGTGGGGCTGGCTCTGGGCGCCCGGCGGCGTCTCGGTGAGGACCGGGGTACCGGGGCGGTGACGGCAACCGACCTCCACGGTGTGGGAGTCACCGCTGCCCTGGCCACCGACAGGAACCGTAGGGGTGACTCACACGCCTGGGTGGCCCTCGCGGGCGGCGGTGGTGTGTGCCGGCTCCATCTGGAACTACCCCGGAGCGCCGGTGTCGACGCCCGCCTCTCCCAGGACCGTCTGGTGTCCGACATGATCCTGTGGGTCATGGCCGGCAGCGGGCCGGCGCCCACCTGGGCGGCTCCCGAAACCGGCCCCGGGGCGGTACTCACCGTCTATCCGCCGGCGTCCGGAGCCCGAGGCTGAACCGGGCGGCGCCGAGGCGAGCCGATCGGCTGCACGCCGGGGACGTCGTCGCCGACCTCGGGACGGAGCTGCTCAGGAGAACGGCGACTCAGCTCAGGTTCACCTCTGAAGCCCGGCCAGTACCTGTTCGAGGACGTCGGTCGACATCTCACCCGTGGCGCGAGCGGCGACGGTTCCGTCGGCATTGAGGAAGACCCAGTAGGGGAAGGCGCTCAGGCCGTAGGCCTCGGCCACCGCACCGGTGGTGTCGACCAGCACGGGAGGCGCCCAGTTCTCGCGCTCGAGCCACTCGTCGGGTGGATAGTTGGGGCGATTGGGGTCGATACCCGTCGCCACCGAGAGCAGCTCGACGTCCGGCGGCAGAGCGCCGTCGGACAGCCAGGTTCCGAGATCCTTCACCTCACGCTGGCAGTGGGGGCACCAGTGGGCCAGGAACACTATTGCCGTGGGCTTCCCGGTGTTGTGGAGCTCGATGGGAT
Organism: Acidimicrobiales bacterium; assembly: GCA_011051915.1. Taxonomy (GTDB): domain Bacteria; phylum Actinomycetota; class Acidimicrobiia; order Acidimicrobiales; family Poriferisodalaceae; genus DRKF01. The sequence goes on from DRKF01000515.1 coordinate 4,211, forward strand.
TCCCGTCGAAGTCGGTACCGGTGGCGACCGGGGCCTGCTTCCCGACGGCGGGATCTCCCTGCACGGTCTCGAACAGGGGTAGGGCGACGCCGGCGACCTGGGGGTCCTGCACGCCCAGCGACGCCCCCGAGGAGGCGGCCAGATCACCCGCCGGTGACGCGGCGCCGGCCTCGACGCCGTCGGAGCTCGAATCACCCCCCGAGGTGACGGCGAAGGCGATCACGGCGGCCACCACGATCAGGCTGATGACCGCCCCGACGATGAGCAGCGGTCCGCGGCCGGAACCCGACGCCTTGGGGTCGGGTATCTCGAATCTGGGTGCGGCCTGGGTGCGTGACATTCTCTGTTCACCTCGTGAGTTGGTGCTCGGGGTCCGGTCCGGGGACCGGGTCGTCGTTCAGGTTCTCGCCGGTTGGGATCGGACGGCTGGATGACTCCTGCCCGGAGTCGTCCCTCGGTCGTCCCGGCAGGGCCAACAGGACGACTATCGACACGAAGCCGGTGAGCGCCATGTACGGCAGGGTCATGAAACCCAGTCGACGGAACCAGATGAGGGTGCAGGGAACGGTGGGATCGCAGCTTCCGGACTCGAACTGTGGGAACCACTCGATCAGGTAGTGGTAGCTGCTCACGATCGAACCCAACACCGCCAATGGTACGGCATACACCCTCACGCCCAGGTCGCGGCGGAAGGCGGCGATGCCGAGAATCAAGGCGAGGGGGTACATCCCGATCCGTTGGAACCAGCACATCTTGCAGGGCAGGAAGTGGGCGGCCTCCGAGAAGTAGAGACTGCCGAAGGTGGCCACGGCGGCAACCAACCAGGCCAACCAGATCGACGCCGGCGCCACCAGCGCCCGCAGCTCCAGCAGGGGCCTTCCGATCCCCTCGGGGAGGCGGGGTGCCAGCAGCATCAGCACCCCGACCACGATGCCGAGGTCGGCCAGGGCAGCCAGGAGCGAGAAGAACAGCGACATCGAATCGGCATTGATCACGGGACCCAGGATAAGGCTTGACCCTGGTGCTCCCGGTCACGCCGACGGGGCGACGATCCTCAGGCGCTACCCTGCTTCGTCATGGCCGGTTATTCGATGGAGAAGGACGAGTACCTCAAGCGGTTGAGCCGCATCGAGGGGCAGATACGGGGTCTGCAGAAGATGGTGGAGTCCGACACCTACTGCATCGACGTTCTCACCCAGCTGGCGGCAGCGACCAAGGCCCTCCAGAGCGTGGGGCTGGGTCTGGTGGACCAGCACCTGCGGCACTGTGTCAGAGACGCCGTACGCAGTGACGAGGACGGCGGTGAGGCCAAGCTGGACGAGGCCATGAGCGCCGTGGAGCGACTGCTCCGCACCTGAGGCGGTGACCGGCTGAAGGGCGAACCTCCCTGGGCCTGCCGTTCCCGTGACAGGATCGCTCCATGCGAAGCATTGTTCAGCCCGAGTCGATGGCCCCACCGGCGGCGAACTACGCCCACGCGGTGCTGACCACCGAGGCCAGTCAACTGCTGCACACCTCCGGTGTGGTGCCCATAGCGCCCGACGGCACCGTGCCCGCCGAACTGGACCAGCAGGTCGAGGTGGTGTGGGCCAACATCCTGGCCATCCTGCGATCGGCCGGAATGTCACCCGCCGATGTGGTGTCGGTGACCACCTACGTGGTGCACGGCGAGGACCTGGCCGTGGCCATGGCCGGGCGCGACCGAGCCCTGGGCGGGTCCCTGGCGGCCTCGACCCTGGTCACCGTGCCCGCCCTGGCCCGTCCGGAGTGGAAGATGGAGATCTCGGTGGTGGCGGCTCGCTGAGAGGGCCGGGCCCCTGCTACGCGGTCGCCACCCTGTGGAGGCCCAGTTCCTCGCAGGACACCTCGACCATCTTGTACTTCTGGACCTTGCCGGTGACCGTCATCGGGAACTCGTCGGTGATCCGGAGGTAGCGGGGAACCTTGTAGTGGGCGATGCGACCCTGGCAGAACTCCCTGACCCCTTCGATGGTGAGCTCCTGGCCCGGTCGCAACTGAACCCAGACGCAGAGCTCCTCCCCGAACTTCTCGTCGGGCACCCCGATGACCTGTACGTCGGCGACGGCGGGGTGGGTGTGGAGGAACTCCTCGATCTCCCGGGGGTAGACGTTCTCACCGCCCCGGATGATCATGTCCTTGATCCGGCCGACGATGTTGGCGTAGCCCTCGTCGTCGATCACGGCCATGTCGCCGGTGTGCATCCATCCGGCCTCGTCGATGGCGCCGGCGGTGGCCTCGGGATTGTTCCAGTAGCCCCTCATGACGGAGTAGCCCCGGGTGCAGAGCTCTCCGGGTTCGCCCCGGGGAACCACGTCGCCGGTCTCGGGGTCGATGATCTTGCTCTCGACGAAGGGCATCACCCGACCCACGGTGGAGACCCTCTTGTCGATCGGGTCGTCCATGCGGGTCTGGAATGACACCGGTGAGGTCTCGGTCATGCCGTAGGCGATGGTCACATCGGTCATGTGCATGTCCGACACGCACCTCTTCATCACCTCGATAGGACAGGGGGACCCCGCCATGACCCCGGTTCGCAGGCTGCTCAGGTCGTAGTCCCCGAACGAGGGATGATCGAGCATGGCTATGAACATGGTGGGTACGCCGTACAGGCCGACACACCCTTCCTCGGCGACCGCCTCGAGGGTGGCGACGGGGTCGAACGCCTCCGCCGGGTAGACCACGGTGGCACCCCGGCTGGTGCAGCCCAGATTCCCCATGACCATGCCGAAGCAGTGGTACAGCGGCACCGGCACGCAGAGGCGATCTCCCACGCCCAGACCCTGGAGCCCGGTGACGGCGTTGCCGTTGTTGAGGATGTTGTGGTGGGTGAGGGTCGCGCCCTTGGGGAATCCGGTGGTTCCCGAGGTGTACTGGATGTTGATCGGGTCGTCGAACTGAAGCGACGCCTGCACCGAGGCCAGTGCCTCGGGAGGAGTGTCCCCCGCCATGGCCAGCAACCCCTCCCAGGTCAGGTCACCGGCATCGGAGTCCAGGAAGAGTACGTACTCGAGGTCGGGAAGCTGGTCCCTGACCGCGGCCGTCATGGCGACATAGTCCGAGGTCTTGTGGACCGAGGCGCTGATCAGCATCCGGCAACCGGACTGCTCCAACGCGTACTCCACCTCGCTGGTGCGGTAGGCGGGGTTGATGTTCACCAGGATGGCGCCCATCTTGGCGGTGGCGTACTGGCCGACCATCCATTCCGCCCGGTTGGGAGACCACATCCCCACCCGGTCCCCCCGTCCGATCCCCAGCGACATCAGCCCCCGGGCGCAGGCATCGACCTGCTCGGCGAACTCGCGGTACGTCCACCGGATGCCCTGATGGCGGGACACGACACAGAGTTCATCGGGGTGGATGGCGACCGTGGCGTCGAGGTTGTCACCGATCGTCTGGCCGATCAGCGGTTCATCGGAGACTCCCGCCACGTAGCTGGGAACGGTCATTTCGAACTCCCTCTGTCGGCCCCGCGGCGGTATCGGAAACCGCCCGAGGGGTTGATATCCCCCGTCCGGGAGCCGGGATCCGGCCGCTGGACGTACCCGCATCGAACACGTACGACCACGCCACGTCAAGTGGCTCCGTCCGGTCCCGGGTGACACGTTCCGGCGTTCCCGCCCCGCCTTCCTGGGCACCCCGGTTCGACGAGTCCGGGCGGCCCCGACCGGCCCGCCCGACAGCCGGCCGGGTCGGCAGAATCGGTGGATCCGGGCGAGGGGCTGGATAGACCCGGCGTGAGGTGATCTGATCGGACGATGACATCTGACCACGAGGAAACGCACCGGGATCCGAACGCCGATCCCGCGGTGAAGCGCCATGCCCTGGTGACCGGGGCGGGCACCGGTATCGGGCGGGCCACCGCCGCAAGGCTGAGGCGTGACGGCTGGAATCTCACCCTCATGGGTCGTTCGCGGAGCACCCTCGGTGAGACGGCGGACCTTCTCACTGACGACTCGGGTACCGGTGTGGAGCTGGCCGTGGCCGACATCACCGACCGGGCCGCCATCGACACCGCCCTGGCCCGATCAGTCGCCCGTCTGGGCCCTCTGGACGCCGTCGTGGCGAACAGCGGCCAGGGCGGTCCGAACCACCCCGGGCCGAACGACCGCTTCGCCGACCTGGTCGCGGTGAACCTGGTCGGAACCTACAACACCCTCCGGGCGGGACAGGAGGTTCTCGCCCCCGACACCGGGCCGCGCCACTTCGTCGTTGTGGCATCCATCCTGGCCCGCATCGGAGTACCGGGGTACACCGGCTACTGCGCCTCCAAGACCGGCCTGCTCGGCCTGGTCCGGGCCCTCGCCATGGAACTGGCACCCGAGGAGGTGATGGTCAACGCCGTCTGCCCGGGGTGGGTGGACACCGAGATGGCCCGGGCCGGAATCGCCGACATGGCCACCGAAATGGAGGTGGGGTACGAACAGGCACTGGCGGTGGCGATGTCGGAGGTGCCACTGGGCCGGATGAGCGCACCCGAGGACATCGCCGCATTCATCGCCTGGCTGATCGGGGGCGAGGCCAGGGGCATCACCGGGCAGACCCTCGACATCAACAACGGCGCCTGGATGTAGCTGACCTGAGGCGGAGGGTCGCGTTGTCGACCGGGCCGACCCTCGGCATCGACAACGGCGCCTGGATCTAGCGACCCCGCCGTTAGCGGATTCCGCCCAGAGATGAGGGGCGGACGGTCGTCAACGGGTCCGGGGGCCGAGAGCCCGGGCCCCGGGGATCAGGGGTCGCAGCACCAGAACCACCAGAAAGAGAGCCACCGACACCAGGGCCATGGTGGCGCTGGCGGCGGTACCGGCGTGAAAGCTGATCAGGATGCCGACCACGACACTCACCGCTCCGAGAGCCACGGCCACGGCCATTATCACCGGCACCCGTCGGGCGACCAGGACCGCGGTGGCCGGAGGGGCGATCAGGAAGGCGATCACCAGGAGGTTCCCCACCACCCCGAACGTGGCCACGATGGCCAGGGCCATCAGAGTGAGTAGAGCCAGATGGGTGAGACGGGGACGCAGGCCGACCATGCGGGCCAGGGTCTCGTCGAAGGTGAGAACCAGCAGGGCCCGGTACAGCACGAGCGTTCCGGCCACGGCCACCACGGCCACGACCGTGAGGCGCAGCAGATCCGCGGAGTCGACGCCGGTCACCGAGCCGAAGAGGAACCGATTGAGATCTCCCACGTAGCTGCTGCGGCGGGAGCTGATGATCACCACGCCGAAGGACAGCATGCCGACGAAGAGCAGACCGATGCCCACGTCGTCGGGAAGCGGCGACCGCGTTCGCACCGCGTGCACCAGACCGACCATGACCAGGGCGGCCACCATGGCTCCGACCGTGGTGTCGAACCCGGCGATGAACGCCACGGCGATACCCGGCAGCACGCCGTGGGCGAGAGCGTCGCCCAGGAAACTCATGCCTCTCAGGACCACCCAGGTGCCTATCACCGAGGTGGCGACGACCGTCAGCAGACCGGCCAGCAGGGCCCGGATCATGAACGGATTGCTGGTGAAGGGTTCGACCCACCAGTGGTAGGGATCGTTCAGAAAGCCCACTGGCCTCTCCAGTTCCGTTGGTCGCGCCCTCGCCGGTCGCGACAATCCGCGGGGCGACCGTATCCAACCCGGTCGGGGATCATCGCAGCGCCTCGACTATGGCGGTCATGTCGGTACGGAGCAGGCCCTCCCAGGTGTCGGCGCCCGATCCGGGCGGCCCCAACGATCCAATGTAGAGCTCCACCACCCGCAGCCCGGCCCGTTTCGCCAGGCTCTCGGCATCGGCACTCGACTCCCCGACCTCGATGAACACAGCCGGAGCGCCCGAACGTCGGGCCGCGTCGGCCAGGTCTTCGAGATGTCGGGGATCGACGCCGGCCAGGGAGCTCGATGACGGTACGAGCGATCCGACGATCGTGAAGCCGTACCTGTCCGCGAGATAGGGGAGGTCGTCGTGGTCGGTGATCAGCAGACGACGTGCGGGGGGCACCGTCGCCACCAGCCCGGACAGCTCGGTGTCCAACCGGGAGATCCGGGAGACGGTGTCCTCGAGGCAGCCGGAGAGCTCCCCGGGTGTGAGGGCGAGCTCCTCCTCGATCCGGGCGGCGAGAGGTGCCAGAACGTCCGAGACTCTCACCGGGTCCATCCACAGGTGAGGATTCACCCTTCCGTCCTCGTCGGTGATCGTGTCGACGAGCTCGGTGATCCTCACCACCGGGGTCCCATCGGAGGCCACCGAATCGATGGTGTCGTCCAGGCCCTCCTCGAGTCCCGCACCGTTGGCCACAACCAGAGCGGCGTCGTCGAGGCGGCCGCGGTCGGCCAGAGACGCCTCGTAGCCGTGGGGATCGGCACCATCGGGAATGAGTTGGGAGACCTCGGCCTGACCGCCGCACACCAGCTGGCCGACAACGTCGGCCCAGATGCCGGTCGTGGCCACGATGGTCTCCGAGTTGTCCCCGCCGGACGCCGTCGAGGAGCCGCCACAGGCGGCGACCAGCACGGCTACCGCCACCAGGACCACTGCCACGCTCCGGAGTCGAGGAACCCCGCTGTTCGGTCGACATCGTTTCGAGCGCGGTCCCGAACTCCGCCGGGAGCGGCGGGCATCGTTCATGCCGCCGTCGACACCGAGAGTCATTCGCGCAATGCTCATGTCGACCACCATAGTGAGAATGATTCTCACTTCTTGGCACCGTTCTGGCAGAATGCCACCCGATGCCACGGTCCTCCCGCCCTTCGGGGCCCACCTCCCCCGCACCGAGCCCGACCGC
>DRKF01000516.1 GCA_011051915.1 Acidimicrobiales bacterium
CATGTTGTCGAGGCTCCACGCCGCCGCCATCGACCTGGAAGCGGGAAGGTTCATACCGAGCTGACCCGACCACGGGTGGTCAGTCGGTGTCCTTGGCCAGGGCCTCGCGGATGTCGGCGAAGGTCTCCTCGGGAATGGACTCACGGACCACGGTCGTGGGGTGGTACTTGGCGAAGGCGTGTTCCATCTCGTCGACGTCCCCGCGGATCCCGATCATCAGCAGGGCCGAGGTCCCCGGGGTGAGCTGGTTCTGCACCCTCTCCACCAGATCCTTGGGCAGCCCTGATCGGGCCAGGAGCTCGCCGGTGGCGGCGCCTACCAGCGCCCCTCCGACCGCTCCGCCTATGAACCACAGTGGGGGGAACCACAGGAACAGCAACATTCCCAGCAGGGAGCCCCACCAGGCGTCCACCGCCGCCGACCCGTGGGGGGTCTTGAACGACACCCGGCCGCTCTTGTGCCTCTCCACCACGGCGACGTCGTCGACCCAGGCGTAATCGAGTTCCTCGAGTGCGTACAACCCCGACAGGGCCTGTTGGGCCCCGTGCACGTCGTCGAATTTCAACATGATGATCTCGGGCGAATCCATCATTCCTCCTCGGTTGATTCAACCTCGGGGGGGTTACGGTATTCCCCATGCCAGAAGCCCGGGACGCTGCAGCGTCCCGGGCTCCGGTGGAGCGGATGACCGGGTTCGAACCGGCGACCTCAACCTTGGCAAGGTTGCGCTCTAGCCAGCTGAGCTACATCCGCGTGAGCCAGTGATGCTAGCAGAATATCGGCCCGATCAACGATGACCCAACAGGGTCACCGCCGAGGCCACTCTCTCCACCCCGAGGGCGAAGGCGCCGGTGCGCAGCTTGACCGAGTGCTCGTCGGCCATGGCCCGGGTCTTGTCGTAGGCCCGGCTGAGACGCTCCCCCAGTTCCTGGTTGAAGCGGTCCTCACTCCAGCTGAACTGCTGAATGTTCTGGGTCCATTCGAAGTAGGACCCGGTGACGCCACCGGCGTTGGCCAGGATGTCGGGAATGACCGCCACCCGACGGTCCCAGAGCACCTCGTCGGCGTCGGGGGTGGTCGGCCCGTTGGCCGCTTCGAGAATCACCCCGGCCTTGACCCGGTCCACGTTGTCGATGGTGATGACATCGCCCAGAGCGGCCGGAGCCAGGACGTCGCACTCGAGCTCGATCAACTCGGCGTTGGTGATCCCGTCGCCCTCGATGCCGTCCAGGTCGGCCAGCAGACCGCCCTGGGCGGTGTGGGCGGACAGGGCGTCGATGTCGAGTCCCTGCTCGCGGTAGATCCCACCGGAGACATCGGACAGGGCGATGACGTGGGCCCCCCGGTCGACCAGGGTGCGGGCCATCCACGAGCCCACGTTGCCGAATCCCTGGATGACGACCCGGCTGCCGGCCAGGGGCCGACCGTCGAAGTTGAGGTGGGATTCCAGTACGTCCACCGCACCACGGCCGGTGGCCGAGTCGCGACCGGGGGCGCCGCCGAGTTCGACCGGCTTGCCGGTGACCACGGCGGGACTGTAGGTCTCCATGATTGAGTACTGGTCCATCATCCAGGCCATCACCCGGGGATTGGTGTTCATGTCAGGGGCGGGGATATCCCGGTAGACGCCGATGGCCGGACCGAGCGCCTCGGTGAAACGACGGGTCAGCCTCTCCATCTCGGTGACGCTGAGTTCGGAGGGGTCGACCTGGATACCACCCTTGGCCCCACCGAAGGGGATGTCGACCAGCGCCGTCTTCCAGGTCATGAGCGCGGCCAGGGACCTGGTCTTGGCCAGGTCGGCGGCGGGGTGGAACCTCACCCCGCCCTTGTAGGGACCTCGGGCCCGGTTGTGCTGCACCCGGTAGCCGGAGTAGACGCGGTGGGTGCCGTCGTCCAGGGTGAGGGGCACCTGCAGGGTCAACTCGCGCTGGGGAGTCGAGAGCAGCTGTCGCAGTTCGTCGGACAGGTGGATCAGGTCAGCAGCCTGATCGAAGTAGCGCTGGGAAGCGACCGGCGTCATTGGCGATCACGATCCTTTGTTTGATTGTCGGGCCTGGACCCGCTCGTGACGCCGTTGTCACGAGTGGTTTCAGCATAGTGCGTTCGCGTCCCAATTGGGAAGACGACCTTCCCATCTATCGACCGGAGAGGCCCCCCGATGAGTTCCCCGGGGCGATCGGTCAGGACTCGGGTCGCAGGTCGATCCGGAGGGTGAGCACACCGTCCTCGATGGAGGCCTCGGCGTCGCCCACGATGGCGAAGTCCATGTAGTCCCTCTGAGCCGCCTCGATGAAGAGTCTTCGCTCGTCACCGCCGACCGGTGGCAGGGGGCGGTTCTTCACCGCCTTGGCCCGGTCCCGGAAGCGCTCGATCATGGCCTGGGCATCGAACTCGTCGGACATGGCCCCACGCTACCCTTCGCCGGGCGGAGGCAGGTATCCCCGCCGGGCCGGGGGAACCGTCGCCTTCCAGTAGAACCAGGTCAGGATCCCCATCAGCAGGGCCAGGGTCACCAGTCCCACCGACAGAACCTTGTAGGGGCCGGTCCCGTCGGAGGTGGCACTCTGATTCCCCACTCCGGTCTGTTCGGTGGTGGCGGTCGGCGACTCCTGGAGGGCCGCTGTCACCGCCGGGTCCACGTCAGCTGAGGTGTCTCCTCCGGTGGGTGCCGCATCGACGCCGACCACCGCGAACCCGCCCCGGGGAAACCCCGGAGCGTTCGGCGCCAGGGCGGTCGACGGACTGGCCGCGGCCGGGGCTGCCGCCACCAGGGCCATCATCAGGGTGAGGCCGATCAGGGCAATCGATCTGGATGCGGTCCTCGCCATGACGTCGTCCAGCGTACCGGGCCCTCGCGACGACGTTCCCCCCGTCACCGGCCGGTGCACCATTCCGGGCCGGGCCGGGCAGACCCGGAACCGGTGCCCCACCCCACCCTGGCGGACCCCAGAACACTCAGTGCTGGTGCAGCGGACACCAGTAGGTGGTACGGCCCCCGATCACGTCTCTCCTCAGCTCGGCCCCGTCCAGGGGACAGTGTCCCCCCTGGTGGCGCTCGGCGTGGAGTTCGCTGGTGTGGGACCCGCCCCGCTCACCGAGTTCGTCGAGCGAGTCCCGAATGGCCGCCAGGAGCCGATCGATCTCCCCGGGCTCGAGACTCCCGGCGTGACGGTGAGGATCCAGCCCGGCCCGCCACAGGATGTCGTCGACGAGGAGGTTCCCCAGCCCGGCGATCCGCGACTGGTCCAGCAACCGGGATTTCAGCGCCGCCCTGGAATCGTCGAGGGCCTCGACCAGTTCCTCCCGGGTCAGCTCCATGGCGTCGGGTCCCAGAACGGACTCGTCGGGATCCAGCTCGACCCGCCCCAGACGGCGCGGATCGCTCACGACCAGTTCGCCCCCACCTTCGAATAGCAGGGCGAAGCGGGCGTACTCGGGTCGATGTTCCCCCGACGTGTAGAGCAGACGGTCGATGGAGACATCACCGTCGACGACGAGACGTCCCGTCATGCCGAAGTGGATTCCGAGCGTCACCCCCTCCGATTCGGTTTGTGAATGGGCCTCCACAGGTGAACTATCCTCACCGTTCGATTCGGACGCCCGGATCGCAACCCCCGAGGTGGCAGGTGGATCCTCAAAATCCAAGAGCAGAAGCTTGCCCCGCCGGCGCACCGCCGCCACGCGCCGTCCCACCAGGGCCCGGCACAGCGTCTCGGGGTTGGTGGACCCCTTCAGATAGAGGTCGTCGTCGGCGATCACGTCGGCGACCCGGCGACCCAGCAGCTTCTCGGCCTGCTTTCGGTAGGTCTCCACTTCCAGTATCTCGGGCACAGTCACACGGTAGCGCCGGTTCCGACCACCGATCGTGGCCGTCTTCACCCGGAGACACCGATCTCCGATTCCCCGCGACATTTCCGACTCCGGGACGTCATCACGGTAGCGAGGAAAGTCAGAGGAAGGATCCAGCCGACAGTGTCCAGCACCGCCACCCGAAGACCCCTCACCCCCGGGACCGCCGTCCCGCCGATCAGGAGGTCTGAGTCCATGGCCGAGTCCCTGCCCCCCAAGGGTCGTGTCGTTCTCACGTGCCACGAGTGCGGGGCGCCGGTGTCGTGGCCGGTGTCGGCCGACACCCGCCGTCGCGGTGTGCCCGCCGAGCCCGAACCGGGTCGTTTCCGTCTGGTGACCGATGTCCAGGGGCGCACCGTGCTGGTCACGGCCCTCGCCAGTGCCCGTCTGGGACCGGTGGGTGGCACCAAGAGGGCCAGGTACTGCCCTTCGGGACACTACGTGGCCGACATGAACTCCGCCCCTCACCCTCCTCCCTGGGTGGTGGAATTCCACCCCGATCGGGTGAGCTGGCGCCGGGTCGACGACTGACGGCCGACGGCTCCGCCGACTCCACCAGCTCTGCCGGCTATCCGCCGATCGCCGCCAGGGCTGTCTCGAGATCCGCCAGCAGGTCCTCCACGGACTCGACACCGACCGACAGCCTCACCATCCCGTCGGCTATGCCCTGCTCGGCCCGCTCCTCGGGAGTCAGAGCGGCGTGGGTCATCGAGGCCGGATGATTGGCGAGGGTCTCCGTCCCTCCCAACGAAGGCGCCAGCAGCACCAGTTCGAGAGCGTCCATGAAGGACCCCGCCGCTCGGGTCCCACCGGTGAGGACGAAACTGAGGCAGCCTCCTCCCGATTCCATCTGGGCCGAGGCCAGATCCGCCTGGGGGTGGGATGCCAGACCCGGATAGAGCACCCTCTCCACCTCGGGGCGATCCTCCAGCCACCGGGCTATCCGCAGGGCGTTGGCGCTCTGGCGCTCCAGACGTACGCCGAGTGTCTTGAGGCCGCGAAGCCCGTTCCAGGAGTCGAACGGTGAGGCGCACGCCCCGTGGATCACCGAGTAGCCCCAGATGTGGTCGACCAGGTCGGTGTCGCCCACGGCCACACCGAGAGTGGCGTCATTGTGTCCCGACAGGGCCTTGGTGGCGGAATGGATCACGAGATCCACACCGTGATCGAGGGGTCGCTGCCCCAGGGGAGTGGCGAAGGTCGAGTCGACCACTGTGATCGGGCCCCGCAGACCTCCGACCGCGGCCAGGTCGACGATCTCCATGGTGGGATTGGACGGCGTCTCCACGAAGACGAGAGTGGTCCGTCCGGGTCGAACCGCGGCGACCAGGGCCTCGGTGTCGACCGCATCGACGAAGGTGACCTCGATACCGAACCGGGGGCAGACCGCGGCGAACAGCATCGCGGTGGAGGTGAACAACTGCCGTTGGGCGACTATGTGATCCCCCTGGGAGCACAGCGAGAGGACCGTCGAGGTCACCGCCCCCATGCCCGAGGAGAAGGCCATTCCCGCCTCGGCCCCCTCGAGTTCGGCCACCGCGTCGGCGAAGGCCTGCACCGTCGGGTTTCCCAGCCGGGTGTAGAAGTCGACGGGGCGACGCGACGTGGCGCTACGGGCCGCCCCGGCGGGGTCGGTGGCGGCGAAGGTCGCGCTGGCGACCAGGGCGGGGGCCAGGGCCGACCCGGAACCTCGCCGGGAGGAGGTGACCGCCAGGGTCTCCCCGGTGGGTGATGGGCGGGGGCTCATGTGATCTCGGAGTCCTTCTCGAGCCGGTTCAGAAAATCGGTCACACCCGGCGCGACCTGGGCGGTTTCGGTGAGGAAGCCGTCATGACCGTTGTCACTGGTGATGTCGATGTGCTCGACGGGGCATCCCGATTCGGCCACCGCATCGACGATCTCCATCTGCTGGTAGCGGGGATAGAGGAAGTCGCTGGACACCGAGACACTCAGCAGCGGACCCGATATTCGCGACAGGGCCCGGCGGTTGCCACCGCGGCGGCGCCCGACATCGTGGAGGTCCATGGCCTTGTTGAGAATGAGGTAGCTGTTGGCGTCGAACCGGCGCACGAGCTTCTCCCCCTGGTACCGCAGGTAGCGCTCCACATCGAAACGGTGGTCGAGGGTGAACCGGTCCAGGCGTTCCACGCTGGCCCGGCCGAACCGCCGGTTGAACTCCTCGTCGCTGCGGTAGTGGATCATGCCCACCATGCGGGCGGCGATCAGCCCCTCGTGGGGACCCTCACCGGCCGGGGCGTCGTAGTAGTCGCCACCACGCCAGCGGGCGTCGGCCTGGATGGCGGCCCGGCCGGCGGCGCTCCAGGCGATCTGCTGGGCCGAGGCGGAGGCGGTGGTGGCCATGGCGATGAGTCCGCCGACCCGATCAGGGAAGGTGACCGCCCACTCGAGCGCCTGCATCCCGCCCATCGAACCACCCACGACCGCCATCCACCGGGTGATTCCCAGATGGGAGGCCAGCCGGGCCTGGGCCCTGACGTTGTCCCGGATCGACACCTGGGGGAACCGCGATCCGTAGGGGCGTCCGGTCACCGGCTCCACCGAGGCCGGACCGCTGCTCCCCTGGCATCCACCCAGCACGTTGGCGCACACGACGAAATACCGGTCGGTGTCCAGGGCGGCGCCGGGACCGATCAGCTCCCGCCACCAGCCGGGTCCGCTGTGGCCGGGATGTCCCTCACCGGCGGCGTGACTGTCGCCCGTCAGGGCGTGACAGACCAGTACGGCGTTGGACGCCGTGGCGTTCAGACGGCCCCAGGTCTCATAGGCCAGGACCGCCTTCTCCAGCAGACCTCCGCCCTCGAGGGGAAAGGGACGGCCACCGGTGATGTCCAGGAAGTGTCGCTCGCCGGGGTCATCGCCCTCGCGCCAGGCACCGGTCACCGGAAGGGGTTCCTTGTCGATGTCTTGTCGGTGCTGGTTCACCGCCGGTCTCCTGGATAGCCGACTCGGTCTGGCTTCCCGGGTACCGCGTGTCGCACGGCATCAGACACTTGGTTGTCCCTCGGGGGCGCCGCCCCCTGTGAACCACATCCCCGCACGAGGCGGGAAAGCACCTTGGGTGTCCGTCCCAGGTTGCCGGACCCGGGGCTGGCCCCGTGTCGCTCGTGATGTATGTCGACAACCGTAGCGCGAACCGAACCTCGGTCAACCCTCCACCGCCCGGTTTCTCCCAACGCAGGGAATCCCCGGGGACGGGCCACCGAACCTCGGCCGGACCTCGACCACCCGGGTTTCCCCGGGAATGGGAATCCCCGGGGACGGTTCGGGGTTGGGAGAAGCCATGAAGCTGGATATCACCGACGACGCCATCGAATGGGTCCGGAGCCGGGGCGGAAGGGCCGCGATCGACTTCGTCGCCCCCGTCGGTTGAGGCGGGGTCCATGAGGTGTCGGTCGACACCCATCTCAAGGGAAAGAACATCGCCCCCTATCGCCGGGTCCGCAAGGATGATGTGACGTTGTTCCTCCACCCGGAGCTGGTGCGCTTCGCCGGGGCGGCGAACCTCTACGTCGGGCGGAAGTTCGTCCGCACCCGCCTCATGGTCGAACTCGAGCACCAGCACACTCCCTCCTGCCGGCACTGAGCCCCGAACCCGCCGACGCGACGAGAGCGACGACCCGACACACCCGGGGCTCGCTGCCGAACCCACACCCGGGTGATCAATCCCTGACCGGAGGCAGGCGGTCCTCCCACCAGGCCATCAGCTCGGAGGTCTCCGTTGTGGTGATGCCGTAGGCCGAGCACATCGTCCGGCCCACCTGCAGCAGCAGAGACCGGGCCTCCCGACCGCTGACGGCCGACTGGGACCGCCGGGCCAGGTCCGCGGCGCGATCCCATCGATCACGGTCGGTGGGCAGTGGCAGCTCCCGGAGTTGGCCACACCTCACCCGGAAGGCACCGGCGGAGAGCCCCGTACCGGTGGCACGGGCGGCCAGCCACGCCGTGGCCGGGGGTGACACGAGCAGAGCCGCCAGATGCCAGACACCCGTCCGGTGTCCCGGTGTCGAACCGGTACCGGGTTCCACGCCGGGCACCACGGAGACGACCGGCGTGCACGGGAGAATCGAGCCGTCGGGATCGGCGAGGGCCTCCACGACCCTGGTCTGGCTGGCGACCAGGACCTTGGGCACCATGCGAGCAGCCGCCCAGCGGGCCAGACGTGATTCCGACAGCGCCGCCAGCCCCACCCGTGGGCGGTTGCGGACCACCTTTCCGAGACGGGTCGTCCTCACCGGGGTGAGATCCCGCAGCGGATCTATCAACCCCACGGTCACGACCGCCACCGACTCGTCGTCGCCGGGGTGGCCATCGCCGTGCGATCCGTCGAGGAGATCGACGAGTCCGTAGTACTGGTCCCGGAAGTCGGCCGAGACCACGGCCACCTCCCCCAGCGTGGGACCGGCGACGACCATCGCCGGTTCGGGAACCCCGCCGGCCCGGGCCACGGCCCTCGGCCACAGGGTGTCGCCCGGTTCGCTCTCGGGACTCACCATCCCGACCACCTCGGCGTCGGGGCCACCGAGGATCGTGATCGGCGAACTCTCCCTCGATCCCGAGCCCCGGCCCACCGCCACCACCGGTGCGCACACGTCGACCTGGGCGGTGAAGACCCGTTCGCCCCGCCAGATCCCGATGGTCCGCCCCCGGGCGGCGGCTTCCGACCTCACCGGTTCGCCGTCACGGGAGGCCAGCACCGAGGTGGGTTGGATCATCGCCACCACGCCTCCGGGGCGGGTACGCCGCAGCGAGGACAACAGGAACAGCCCGGCCAGGTCGGTGTAGGCACCTGCCTCCGGCTTGGTGTCCGGAAGAACGGTCGGGCCCCGAAGCCGGCCCCCGAAAGGCGGGTTCCCGACGACGAGGTCGTGGCTGTCCGGGGCGGACAGACCGTCGGCGACCCGGATGCCCCGCGGAGGTGGGGCCGAGCCTCCCTGCCGCCGATTCCAGAACCACAACGACATTCGGGCCGCGAACACGGCGATGGGATCCAGATCGGTCCCCGAGAGCAATCCGACCACGACATCGGGATGCCGGTCGGCCACGAGAATCTCGGCCGCCGCCAGGAGGAAGACCCCTCCCCCGACGGCCGGATCGTGCACGGTCGGACCCGACCCCGGCACACACCGCCCGTCCAGGGCACCGATCGCGAATCTCACCAGACCCGAGGCGAGAGGCCACGGGGTGTACCACGACCCCCGGCGGCGTCTCTCCCCTGGTTCCAGGCGGTCCTCACACAGGCGGCCCAGCAACAACTCGGGAGGTCCGACATCGACCCCGCCGTCAGCGCGGACCGCCGTCGACGGGTCTCCCCTCCGAGTAGGGAGGTCGCCCAGCAGACGTCGGTACTCAGCGAGAACAGTGGATTCGGGGGCCCCGGACCGCTCCGCCAGAACGAGAGCCGCGGCGAGTACCCCGGCCCCGTCCACCGATCAGACCTTCTGGTCAGCCCTCCGGGCCGATTCGTCCTCACGGGCCCAGGTGAGCAGGTCGGCGAGGCGTTCGTCGTTGGAGAAGACCTCGATGATCGGCTGCTGCAGCCCCAGTCTCCTCTGGAGCAGCCGGATGGCCATCTCCTCGTCCCACTCCGAGAGGGTCACCGCCACCCCGGACTCCCCGGCCCGGGCCGTACGGCCGGAACGATGGAGGTAGGTCTTGTGGTCCTCGGGTGGGTCGTAGTGCACGACCACACCGACCTCGTCGATGTGGAGACCGCGGGCCGCCACGTCGGTGGCCACCAGAGCCTTGATACGGCCCGAGGTGAAATCGGCCAGGGCCTTCTCGCGGTGGTTCTGGCGGAGATCGCCGTGGATGGCGCCGACCGCGACGCCCTCGCGTTCGAGATCCCGCTGGAGGCGGTCGGCGCCCCTCTTGGTGCGGGTGAATATCATCGCCTTGTCGACACTGTCGACGATGCGGGCCACGACCTTGACCTTGTCCATGTGGTGCACGCCCAGGAACAGATGGCCCATCTCCTCGACGGTCACCTCCTTGGCCTCGACCTCATGGCGAACCGGATCGCTCAGGTGCCTCTGGATGACGGTGTCCACGGCTCCGTCGAGGGTGGCGGAGAACAGCATCGTCTGATGATCGGTCTCGATGTGTCGGAGCACCCACTCGACCTGGGGCAGGAATCCCATGTCGGCCATGCGGTCGGCCTCGTCGACCACGACTCTCTCGACCCGGGTGACGTCGAGTGCCCCCCGGTCGATCAGGTCGATGAGGCGCCCCGGGGTGGCGATGATGATGTCGACACCGTTGGAGATGGTCTCGATCTGCTTCTCGAGATTCGTTCCCCCGTACACGGCCAGGGTGCGCAGTCCGCGGACCGCAGCCATGGGCTCGACGACCTTGGAGATCTGGTTGGCGAGCTCCCGGGTGGGGGTGAGCACCAGGGAGGTCGGCACTCCGTCGTCCTGGGGGACGGTGTGCTCGATCAGGGGGAGGGAGAAGGCGAGGGTCTTGCCCGAGCCGGTCTGGGCCTTGCCGCAGACGTCACGGCCGGCCAGGCCGTCGGGGATGGTCATGACCTGGATGGGGAAGGGGGACTCTATTCCCTGGGAGTGGAGGTACTGGGCCAGGTCTTGGGCCACTCCGAGGTCCTGGAAGGAGGTACTCACGTATATGCAGTCACTATCGGTAGGGGATCGTCCGATCCGTTTGTACAAGCGTACCGGTGGCCATGTCCCGTGACGCGCATTCCCCCCGCTCGAACGCAGACGCAGGGATCGGGGCCCGACGCCGGTGGCTACGTACCGTGACGCTCATTCCCCGCTACCGTCGTGGCCGGGCCCGGGCGGACCCGCCTCTTCAGCCGAAGCGATTCCCGACCGATGGATTCCCGATGAGCACCTCCCGCCGCGCCCCCACCACGGCCCTCACCCCGGCCGCCCACCGACCCGGTGACCGCCGATGATCGCCCGACGCGCCCTGGTGACCGCCGTCGTGGCCCCGCTGCTGATGCTGGTCTCCGCCCTCCCGGCGGGGGCGGACCATTTCGATCCCACCCCCGGAGTGCTCGACCCCGTCTGGAGACAGGTTCATCCCGGACGCAACGACTCCTCGGCCCCGACCGTGGGCGACCTCGACGGTGACGGGATCGACGAGATCATCGTCGGCGCCCTCGACGGGTACGTACGTGCCTACCGGGCCGACGGCACGATGATGCCGGGCTTCCCCGCCCCCGCGGTCCTCGAGGGACAGTCCGCACCCAGCGCCATCTCCTCCTCTCCCCTGGTGACCGATCTGGACAACGACGGCGTACCCGAGATCGTCGTCGGGGTCGGAAGCCTCCAGGTGCCCAACCAGCAGGGCGGTGTGGTCGCCCTCGACAACCGGGGACGGCGACTCTGGAGTCACCAGGGTTTCGACACCTACGACATGTGGGACGACGGACCGGCCGACGGCTACACCGAGGGGGTGTACTCCTCCCCCGCCGCCGGCGACGTGGACGGCGACGGTTTCCCCGATGTCGTGTTCGGCAGCTGGGACCATCGCATCTGGGCCCTGGACCGCAACGGCGACGTCGTGCCCGGGTTCCCGTTCGTGAACGCCGACACCGTCTGGGGCTCGCCCGCCCTCTACGACATCGACGACGACGGCCGCCTGGAGATCTTCATAGGTGGCGACTCCAGTATCGGCACCCTCACCGACTTCCACTGGTCCGGCGGCCGGTTCCGGGCCCTGGACTGGCGCGACGGTGTGGTCTCCCAGATGTGGCAGAACCTCAGCCGGGACATCTTCCAGTCCTCGGCCTCGATGGCCGACATCGACGGCGACGGACGCATGGACATAGTCGTGGGGGGCGCCATCCCCCGTCTCAACGACGAGGACGCGAGAAAGATCTGGGCCTGGCACGCCGACGACGGCAGCTCCCTGCCGGGGTTCCCGGTCAGCCTGCCGAACCCGTCGTTCTCCACCCCGGCCCTGGGTGACGTGGACGGCGACGGGCGGGTGGAAATAGTCGTCGCCACTCTCAGCCGCCCCGGGGTGAGTGGTCGGATTACGGTCATCGAGGCCGACGGCTCGATCCAGTTCGCGGTGGATCCCCTGGAGGGGGATTTCGCCGGTGCGGTGGTGGAGTTCCTCGGCTCGCCCGTGTTTGCCGACACCGACGGCGACGGCGGTCTCGACATCGTGGTGTCGTCCAACATCGGGACCTTCGTCGTGGACGGCGCCGACGGCCATCGCCTCCCCAGTGGATTCCTGAACCGCAACGAGGCCTGGTCCGGAGCCGGATCACCGCTGGTGGCCCGGTTCGGGTCGGCCGGTTGGCGTCTGGTGGTGCCCACCTATGTCGTGGGCGCCGGTACCGGGATCCTCACCGCCTACCAGTTGCCCGACCAGCCTGCGGTCAACCCCTGGCCCATGTGGCGGAAGTCGCCTCTGCACCGGGCCGCTCCCGACTCCGGCGGTGACCCCCTGCCCCCGGGGTTCTGTCGCCGCTCGGTGAACCCGACACCTCGCCCCGACTCGTCGGCCGCCTCCGGCTACTGGATTCTCGACGCCGCCGGAGTCGTCACCGCGTTCGACGCCCCCCACTACGGGGACCTCTCCACCACGCCTCTTCCCCCCGGGGTCACCGCGGTGGCGATCACCGAGACCGCCACC
>DRKF01000517.1 GCA_011051915.1 Acidimicrobiales bacterium
GAGACCCCAGGACCCCCACAGCGACCCACGACCTCACAAAACCGTGCACTCGCCCCCCATCTGTGAGACCCCAGGACCCCCACAACAACCCACGACCTCACAAAACCGTGACCACCCACCCCATCTGTGAGACCCCAGGACCCCCACAGCGACCCACGATCTCAGAAAAGCGTGATCGGCCTTGCTGTGGGGCCCACCGCGGTGACCGGCTCGGCCCGGGGATGGTTCGGGTTGCCCGGGCTCAGCGGCTCACGTGGGGGTCGAGGGGATCGTGCCATCTCCACGGCAGGTCGGTGCCGACCCTTATTCCCTTCCTGGGGGTCACCACGGGATCACCCGGAGGGGTTCCGTCGTCGAGGATGTACACCGGTGATCCGGGCCGGGTCAGGTCGAGACCGTCGTGGGAGCCGTCGAGCCCCAGGGCCTGGCACAGCTTGGCCGGGCCGTTGGTCAGATCCACCGGGCGGGCCGCCCGGGGGCGACGGTCCCCCAGGATCTCCCGCTCGGCGGGGCTCCACTCCCCCCCGGGTGGGGAAAGAGCCCGGATCAGCACCGCGCCGGGTTCACCCCGGGGTCCACACACGGCGTTGGCACACCAGTGCATCCCGTAGGTGAAGTAGACGTAGAGGGTTCCGGGAGGACCGAACATCGAACGGTTGCGCCGTGTGGGCCCCCGGTGGGCGTGGGAGGCCGGGTCCTGCTCCCCGGCGTAGGCCTCGACCTCGACGATCCGTCCGGCCAGATCCGGCAACCCCTCCTCCGGGTCCGCCGCGACCACCAGGAGCTTGTTCAGCAGCTCCGGGGCCACCTCGGTCACCGGACGATCGAAGAACTCCGCGGCCAACCGACGGCCCGGTCGGGGCATCAATCCCCCGCCGGGCCCCAACGGGCTCGATCGGCGGCTATCTGCCGGTGGAACTGCTCGAGCTGTCGGGCCACCGCCTCGGGGCCACCGCTGCCCGGGGTGGACCGCCCACGGACCGATGCCCCCGGTTCGAGGCGCCGGACCGCCTCGGGGCCCAGACGGGGATCGGCCGCCACGAGATCCGCCAACGACGCCTCACCGGCCAGGGCCCGGCGTACCAACTCACCCACGACCGCGTGAGCGTCACGGAACGGCATGCCCGAGAGCACCAGGTGATCGGCCAGATCGGTGGCGGCGGCGTAGGGGGAGTCGGCCTGTGACCTCATCCGGTCGGCGTGGAATGTGACGGTGTCGAGCATGCCGTCCAGAGCCAGTATCACGAGCCGCACGGTGTCGAGGGAGTCGAACAGGGGCTCCTTGTCCTCCTGAATGTCCTTGTTGTAGGTGAGCGGAAGGCCCTTGAGCGTCGCCAGAAGTCCGGTCAGATTGCCGATCAGACGCCCGGACTTGCCCCGGGCCAGTTCGGCGATGTCGGGGTTCTTCTTCTGGGGCATCATCGAGGACCCCGTCGAGAAGGCGTCGTCGAGGCCCACGAAACCGAACTCCGCCGTGGCCCAGAGCACCAGTTCCTCACCGATTCGTGAGAGATGCACCCCAGTGAGGGCCAGGCAGTAGAGGGAATCGGCCACGAAATCCCGGTCGGAGACGGCGTCGAGAGAATTGGCGAAGACCGAGGAGAACCCCAACTCGCCGGCCACGAAGGCAGGATCGAGGGGCAGAGAGGACCCGGCCAGGGCCCCGGCTCCGAGCACGGACACGTCGGACCGGCGGATGGTCTCCGCCATCCGGTCGACGTCCCGGGCCAGAGCCCAGCCGTGGGCCAGCAGGTGGTGCGCCAGCATCACCGGCTGGGCCTGCTGCATATGGGTGTAGCCGGGCAGGTAGATGTCGAGCTCCATGGCCTCGGCGGCCCGCCGGGCGAGGGTCTCCTGGAGGGAGATCACCAGCCCGGCCACCTCGGTGAGCTCCCGCCGCACCACCAGACGCACGTCGGTGGCCACCTGGTCGTTGCGACTCCGCCCGGTGTGGAGTCGGGCCCCCGCCGGCCCGGCCAGCTCGGTCACCCTCCGCTCGACCGCGGTGTGGATGTCCTCGTCGCTGGGCACGAACTCGAATCCGCCCGTGCCCAACTCCTCCTCGACCCGGTCGAGGGCGGCGAGAATCGCCTCCAGATCGTCGACAGATATCAGACCCACCCGTTGAAGACCCCGGGCGTGGGCCCGGGACCCGGCGATGTCCTCCCGGTACATCCGCCGATCGAAGGGCAGGCTGTCGTTGAGGGCCTGGAGGGCCTCCGAAGGTCCCCCCTCGAACCGTCCGTGCCAGAGAGTGGCCATCAGCCGAGAGCCCCACGGCGACGGGCCAGATTGCGCAACCGGAGAGCATTGAGCTTGATGAACCCCTCGGCGTCGGCCTGGTCGTAGGCACCCTCGTCGTCCTCGAAGGTGGCCACCGCCTCGTCGAAGAGTGACTCCTCGGAACGACGTCCCACCACCTCGACATTGCCCTTGTACAGCTTGAGACGGACATCGCCGTTCACGTGGGCCTGGCTGTGGTCTATGGCCGTCTGAAGCATGTAGCGCTCGGGACTCCACCAGTAGCCGTTGTAGATCAGCGAGGCGTAGCGGGGCATGAGGTCGTCCTTGAGGTGGGCGACCTCCCGGTCCAGGGTGATGGACTCGATGGCCCGGTGGGCCCGCAGCATGATCGTCCCTCCGGGTGTCTCGTAGGCACCGCGCGACTTCATCCCCACGTACCGGTTCTCGACGATGTCGAGGCGCCCGATGCCGTTGGCTCCACCGATCCGATTCAGTTCGGTGAGCACCCGGGCCGGGGTCATCTCCACTCCGTCGATGGCGACGATGTCCCCGTTGCGGTACGTCAGTTCGATGTAGGTGGCCTCGTTGGGGGCGTGTTCGGGGCTCACGGTCCAGCGCCACATCTCCGCTGTGGGCTCCGTCCACGGATCCTCCAGCGGACCTCCTTCATAGGAGATGTGCAGGAGGTTGGCGTCCATCGAATAGGGGGACTTGGTGCCCCTCTTCATCTCGATGGGGATATCGCGGGCCGCGGCGTAGTCCAGCAGCTTCTGACGGCTCAGCAGGTCCCACTCCC
>DRKF01000518.1 GCA_011051915.1 Acidimicrobiales bacterium
ACGAGGAGGTCGCCATCGACGGCGGGGCCCGGGCCGTGCGCTGGTTCGACCAGGTCGACGAGGACACCGAGCGGCTGGCCGCGGTCGAGGTCTGGAACGTGAGCCAGATCCTGGTCGATCCCGACGAGAACGCCGACTGGAGAATCCACGCCTCGGTCGATCTGGCCGCCAGCCGCGAGGAGGGCCGCCCGGTGATGGAGCTCCTCGCCGTCTCCGACGAGGTCACCCCACCCCGGTGAGACCGGAGCAACCCACCGTCTCCGACGAGATCAGCCCACCCCACTGAGACCGGAGCAACCCACCGTCTCCGACGAGATCAGCCCACCCCACTGAGACCGGAGCAACCCACCGTGTCCGACGAGATCACCCCACCGCACTGAGACCGGAGCAACCCACCGTGGGGCCCTGGGTTCTCACCCCCGGGCCCGGTAGTTCGGGGCCTCCTTGGTGATCGTGATGTCGTGGGGATGGCTCTCCCTCATACCGGCGCCGGTCACCCGGTGGAAACGGGTCCGGAGCCTCATGGCCTCGATGTCGGGGGCTCCGCAGTAGCCCATGGCCTGGCGGAGACCTCCGGTGAGCTGATGGATCACCAGCTCCATGGGCCCCTTGTAGGCCACCTTGCCCTCGATGCCCTCCGGTATCAGCCGGTTCTCGTCGGTGTTCTCCTGGAAGTAGCGGTCCTTGGACCACGAGCGGCCCCGCATGGCTCCGATCGAGCCCATGCCCCGGTACTCCTTGAACCTCTCGCCCTGGTGTACCACGACCTCGCCGGGGCTCTCGTCGACTCCGGCCAGCAGACTCCCGATCATCGCCGACTCGGCTCCGGCCGCTATGGCCTTGGCCAGGTCCCCGGAGAACTGCATCCCCCCGTCGGCGATCACCGGAACATCGGACCTCGCCGCCACCGCCGCGCAGTCCATCACAGCCGTTATCTGGGGCACACCCACCCCCGCCACGACCCGGGTGGTGCATATCGATCCGGGACCGATCCCGACCTTGACCCCGTCGGCGCCCGCTGAGATCAGGTCCTGGGTGGCGGCCGCGGTGGCCACGTTCCCGGCCACGACCTCGGTTCCGAACTCACTCTTGATCTTGTCCACCATCTGGAGAACCGCCCGACTGTGGCCGTGGGAGGTGTCGACGACGATGGCGTCCACGCCTCTCTCCACCAGGGCCGTCACCCGCTCGAGGGTGTCGGGACCGACTCCCACGGCGGCGGCGACACGCAGACGGCCGGCGGCGTCCTTGGCCGAGTTCGGGTACATGATCCTCTTCTGGATGTCCTTGACGGTGATCAGACCCCGGAGCATGCCCTCGGCGTCGGTGATGGGCAGCTTCTCGATCCGGTGCCGCCCGAGGATCTCGCGGGCCTCGTCCAGAACGGTTCCGACCGGGGCGGTGATGAGACCCTCCGAAGTCATGACGTCGGTGACGGGACGCGACATGTCGGTCTCGAACCTCATGTCGCGGTTGGTGAGGATTCCGACCAGGCGACCCGAGTCATCGGTGATGGGAACACCCGAAATGTGGAAGCGGGCCATCAACCGCTCGGCATCGGCCAGGGTGGCCGAAGGGGGAAGGGTGATCGGGTCCACGATCATCCCCGCCTCGGATCTCTTGACCTTGTCGACCTCGGCCGCCTGGTCGTCAACCGACAGGTTCCGGTGGATCACCCCGATACCACCCTGGCGGGCCATGGCGATGGCCAGCCGGCTCTCGGTGACCGTGTCCATGGCCGCCGACACCAGAGGGATGTTGAGCTCGATCCCCCGACTGAACCGGGTGGTCGTGCTCACCTCGTGAGGAAGCACCTCGGACGGACCCGGCACCAGGAGCACATCGTCGAAGGTGAGGGCGGTACCGATGATCTTGTCCTCCACCGACGGAACCGGGGAGGAAACCGAGCGCGAAACGGGGTTCTGCGAGGCCATGGCACATCCTAACCACGCCGGGCCGCGGGGCCCGCGGCAGGTCGGTCAGCGAGGGGTCCGCGAAAGGCTCTCGATGTCGGTCAGCCCCGGGCCCGCGAAAGGCTCTCGATGTCGGCCAGGACCTCGGCCGCGTGGGCCGACAGATCGGGATGTCCCTCCAGGTCGTAGGCCTTGGCGATCCGCCCCTCGGGATCTATCAGATAGCTGATCCGCAGGGGGTAGGGAGGGCCACCCTCGGGCCGCTCCACCTCATAGGCCCGGCCCACGGAATGATCGGTGTCACTGAGCAGGGGATAGGGAAAGCCCTCACTGTCGGCGAACTGCCGCTGTTCCTCGACGGTGTCGAAGGAGGCACCCAGGATCACCGCACCTGCCGCCTCGAAGTCCGGGGTTCGATCACGGAACCCGCCACCCTCGATGGTTCAGCCGGGGGTGGACGCCTTGGGGTACCACCACATGGCCACCCATTTCCCGGCCAGATCGGCGAGCCTGATCCGCTCCCCGGTCTGATCGGGCAGATCGAAGTCCGGTGCCTTGGTCCCCGGTTCGAGCATCGGTACCCCCATGTCCTCCGACTTCGGTGCAACCGGAACGACCCGTTTCGGCGGATCGGCCCGTCATCACTATCGCACATCCACGGCGGCGCCGGGCCGGAGCCGCCCCGCGGCCGCGGAGGCAGACCGGGGACCGACCGACCCCACCCCACCGATGAGATGACTCCGGCTACTACGGGAACCGGCGATGAGGCAGGATGGAATCCCGCCGGCGGACCGAAGATTCCGGCCCCCGAAGAACCCTACGATCACCGCGAGCCACCATGGACGACAGGAGACCCACGTGAGCGGACCACGAACAGGGGGTGGCGACTCCTCCCCGGTGACGGTCTTCTCCACCTGCACCGTCGACACCGTGGGTCCCGACGTGGCCACCTGCACCCTGAACCTGCTGAGACGTCTCGGGTTCGACGCCCGACTCGTCCGGGGTGCGACCTGTTGCGGTCAGCCGGCCTGGAATTCCGGCTTCGGCACCGAGGCCCGCCGGGTGGCCCGGCGAACGGTCAAGGCCCTGACCCGTACCGAGGGGCCCATCATCGTTCCCTCCGGCAGCTGCGCCACGATGATCGTGCACCACTGGGCCGAGCTGTTCTCCGGCGACCGGCTCGCCCGTTCGGCTGCCGCGGTCGCCGACCGGACGGAGGAGTTGTCACAGTTCCTCGACCGCCGCGGCCTCGCCGATTCACTTCCGGAGCGAACCGGCGACACCGCCTCCACGACCGTCCACGACTCCTGCCACGGCCTGCGGGGCCTCGGCATCAAGGGAGAGAGTCGCCGGCTGCTCGCCGCCATCGGGACCCCGGTGACCGAGTGCGGTACCGCCGAGAGGTGCTGCGGTTTCGGCGGCACATTCTCCGTCAAGATGCCGGCGGTGTCGGCGGCCATGGCCGACGAGAAGCTGGACGACATGGTGGCCTCGGGCGTGTCCCGGGTGGTGGGCGGCGATCTCTCCTGCCTGATGCAGCTGGAGGGTCGGGCCCGGCGACGGGGTCTCGACCTCGAGTTCCGCCACCTGGCCGAGGTACTGGACGGGGCCGACCCGGACCAGGCGGCCACGGAGGGGGACCGTCGATGACCCCCACCGTGGATTCCCCACCGGTCTCCGTACCGGTCCACTTCATCGACCGGGCCGACCGGGCTCTGCACGACGAACAGCTCCGGGCCGCGGTGAGGCACGCCACCGACCTGCTCATGAAGGGTCGGCAGGTGGCCCTCGGGGGTCTCGAGGACTCCGACGTCGTGCGGGACGAAGCCCGCCGGATCAGGAGCAGGGTGCTGTCCCGGCTGCCCGACATCCTCGACCGCTGGGCCACGAACCTCGAGGCGCGTGGTGGTCATGTCCACTGGGCCACCGATGCCGATGAGGCCGTCGAGATCATCCTGGACATCGCCCGACGACGCGGCGCCCGTCTGCTCGTGAAGGGCAAGTCGATGGCGTCGGAGGAGATACACCTGAACTCCGCCCTGGAAGCCCGGGGCCATGAGGTGGTCGAGACCGACCTGGGTGAGTTCATCATCCAGCTGGCCGGCGAGACCCCCTCGCACCTGATCGCACCGGCCATCCACAAGGACCGCTACGACGTCGAGAAGCTGTTCACCGCCGATGCCGGCCACCACGTCGGCCCCGACATCACCGAGGAGGCCGGATACGCCCGCCGGCGTCTGCGCAGCTCCTTTCTGGAGGCCGACATCGGCATCAGCGGGGTCAACTGCGCGGTGGCCGAGACCGGCACGATCGGACTGGTCGAGAACGAGGGCAACGGTCGACTGTGCACCTCGGTGCCCCCGGTGCACATCGCCATCATGGGCATGGAGCGCATTGTGGAGACCTGGGAGGACCTGGACGTGATCCTCTCCCTGCTGGCCCGCTCGGCGACCGGCCAACCGCTGTCGGTGTACACGAACCTGATCACCGGACCCAAGAGACCGGGGGAACTCGACGGACCCGAGGAACTCCACGTGGTGGTCCTCGACAACGGTCGGTCCGCCGCCCTGGGCACGGAGTACGCCGAGATTCTCAACTGCATCCGGTGCGGGGCCTGCCTGAACGTGTGCCCCGTCTACCGACAGGTCGGGGGGCACGCCTACGACTCGGTCTACGGAGGGCCGATCGGCGCGGTGCTCACCCCCCTGCTGAACCCGGCGAGCCCCGGGGGGCGGGAGCTCCCCGAGGCATCTTCGCTGTGCGGGGCCTGTGCCGAGGTCTGTCCGGTGCGCATACCTCTGGACGACATGCTGCTGCGGCTGAGACACCGGGACGCCCGCGCCGATTCATCACGGATGCGACGACTCGGATTCTCGGCCTGGTCATGGTTGTGGGCCACCCGGCCCGGGTACGCGCTGAGCACGGCCGCGGCCCGCCGGTCTCGAGGCCTGGCCTCCCGGCTTCCGAGTCGCGGCTGGCTCGGCGCCTGGCGGGAATTCCGCGAGATCCCCCCGATGGGACGCCGCGACCGGAGGAGCCGACCGTGACCACCCGGGAACAGTTCCTGGGCCGCCTCCGGTCCGCCACAGGAGAGCGAGCCCCCGCCGACACCACCGGGGAACCGGTACCCCCTGTCCGCTACGCGGTCGACCGAAGCGGGCTCACCGGTTTCACCGAATCCTGGACGGCTCTGGGCGGAACGGTCGAGACCGTGACCGACCTCGAGGCCGCCGCCGCGGCCGTCGAGGCATGGACCGCCGGGAAGGGGCCCCTCATGGTCGTGAATCATCCCGATCTGGCCGGCGTGCCCCGCGACATCGACTGGCCGGACTGCGACCTCGATGTGGCACCCGATGCCGGCTGCGGTGTGGTCCGGGCCGACGCCGCCGTGGCCCAGACGGGTTCGGTGGTCGTCAGCTCGACGACGAACCACGGTCGCTCGGTGAGTCTGCTCCCCCTGAACTGCGTCTTCGTGTTCCGCCGGGACGAGATCGTCGACGACCCCGGTGACATCCTCAGGGCCGACTTCGGGCCGGACGGCCCACCGAGTCAACTGGTTCTCATAGGCGGGCCCTCCCGCAGCGGTGACATCGAGATGAGCCTCACGACAGGTGTCCACGGCCCCGGTGTCGTCCATGCCGTGGTGGTCACCGGATGACCACCGGCAACCCGCTCCACCTCGAGGAGGTCACCACCACCCCCACACACCCAGCGGTGACCCGATGATCACCGGCGACCCACCACATCTCGATTCGGAGACCCTGAACGAATTCCGCCGCTCGGGTGTGGCCGTCGTGCGCCGGGCCTTCACCGGGTGGGTCGAACCTCTCCGGGCGGCCCTGGAGTCCAACCTGGCCGAACCCGGACCCTGGGCCACGGAGAACACCTCGGCCGAGGAGCCCGGACGGTTCTTCGACGACTACTGCAACTGGAACCGGATCCCGACCTACGAGGATTTCGTTCGCCATTCCGGTGCCGCCGCCCTGGCGGCGGCCCTACTGGGGGTGGATCGGATACGCCTGTTCCACGAGCACGTCTTCGTCAAGGAGAACGGCACCCGCCACGGCACGCCCTGGCACCAGGATCTCCCCTACTACTGCGTCGACGGACGGCAGACGGTGACCATCTACCTCCCCCTGGACCCGATGGGTCGGGAGACCGGGGTGGAGTTCCTGGTCGGGTCGCACCGGGACGACCGCCTGTACCGTCCGGCGAAGTTCCTGACCGGAAAGTCCTACCCCGGTCGAACCGATCTGGCTCCCCCGCCGTCGACGGAGACCCTCGACCGGTCACGGATCGTCGTTCACGAACTCGAACCGGGTGACGCCCTGGTGTTCGACTTCCGTACACTCCACGGGTCACCGTCCACAGTGATCGAGGGACGGCGACGGGCATTCACCACCCGCTGGATCGGGGCGGATGTGCGCTACGTCGATCGCGGAGCCGAGACCTCACCCCCATACCCGGAGTTGAACGGTCTCCGTACCGGCGATCCCCTGCCGGAGGATCTGTTCCCCTTCATCCCCATCCAGCCGGACCGAGCCGAGACCGGAGCACGAGATTGATAGACGTCGACCCTTTCACGATCAGAATCTTCCTGCATCTGCTGGCCGTCACCGTGTGGGTGGGGGGACAGATCGTCCTGGCCGCCCTTCTACCCGTGATCCGGAAGCTGGGACCCGAGGCCCCCGGAGCGGTCGCCCGTCAGTTCGCGTTCGTCGCCTGGCCGTTCTACGCCCTGCTGGTCGGAACGGGTATCTGGAACCTGCTCTCGATCGACTTCACATCCCGTACGTTCGGCTACCAGTTGGTGTTCTTCATCAAGCTGATACTGGTGGCGCTGAGTGGCCTGGCCGCATGGGGCCACACCCGGGCCTCGAGTTCCCTGGTCAAGGGCATCACGGGGGGAGGAGCCGCGGTCACCGCGGTCGGAGCCTTCACCTGCGGTGTGCTGATGGTCACCTGAACACTGTTAGCGCCCTGCCGTCAGTCCGACCGATTCGCTCGGCGCGACCGACGCCTGAGCTCGCCCACCCGGGCCAGCTCGGCCCGATTGTTTCCGTCCACCCTCATGTAGGCGGCGCGCCAGTCGTCGTCGG
>DRKF01000519.1 GCA_011051915.1 Acidimicrobiales bacterium
CACCCCGGGTCGGATGCCCTCGGTGCGCCAGGCGTGGATGACGAAGTGTCCGATCCCGGTGTTGATCCGCACCAGACCGTTGGTCTCTATTCCCAGCTTCTCGCAGTCCTCGGGGTGGATCCACAGGGGGTGGTGATGGCTGATCTCGTTCAGCCACTTGGCGTTCGCCGACCGGGTGTGGATCAGCGTCGGGATCCGGAAGGTGGGGACCAGCACTCTCTCACCGGCGGCGAGATCCAGATCCTCCCAGTGGATGTGACTGCGGATGAAGGCCGGGGCGGCGTACTCGGGCCACCCCCAGTCGGCCATGGTCTTGGAGTAGAGCTCCAACTTCTTGGACGGGGTGGGCCATCCGACCTTGGCCTCGCCGTCCACCTCCACGGCCACCGAGCCGTCGCCGATGAAGGGCATGTGGCCGTGGATCTCGTCGATGGTTTCGTGCATCCCGGCGGTTCCGGGCTTGCGGTAGACACCGTCGGGGCCCTTCACGGTCCCCTCGAGGTCCTCGGGTGCGACCGTACGCTCGTGGACCTCGTACTGGTTCCCGGGGACGGCGAACGCCCCGTAGGTCCTCATGTACTCCAGAGGTGTCATCGACTCCGCCGCGGCCGCTTCGGGCAGACCCGGTACGGAGTTGTCGAACATGTAGCCGTAGTACTCGTCGACGGTGATGGGCTCGCCGGGGTTCTCCAGGGACTCGAACTGCTCACGGATACCGAGGGAACCGTCGGGGTCTATGCGCCAGGAGAGATCGATCCAGAACTCGTTCTCCTCCCACACCTCTCCGGGGTTGACCTCATAGGTCCGGTTCACCTCCCGGCCCTGCATCTGGGCGTACCGGCGGAACACGGGCTGACGGAAACCGATCCAGCGACCCGAATGGGTCTCATATGAGGCCACGTCGTGGCGTTCGGCCGACACACCCATGGGCAGCACGTAGTCGGCGAACCAGGCCGATTCGGACCAGGTCGGCGTCAGGGCGACATGGCAGCCCACCAACTCCTCGTCGCTGAGGACCTCCAGCCAGCTGAATCCGTCGGGATTGGTCCAGACCGGGTTGTAGACCCGGCTGAAGTAGGTGTCGATCCGGCCCCGACCCTCCTTGAGGAAGTGAGGCAGCAGGATCGACATCTCGTGGTGGGCCAGGGGGTACTCGATGGGCCAGTTGAGTTCGTTCCAGCGTCCCTGGGGCTCTGGATGGCGGGGGGTGGCCGGCACGAACTTGTTCCAGCCGTTGGGACTCGTGCCGCCCACGGTGCCCACACTCCCGGTCAGCACGTTGAGGAACTGCAGGCAACGGGCCACCTGCCAGCCGCCCAGGTTCCCGGCTCCCGCCGCCCGCCAGTTGTGGGAGGCGAACCGTCCGAGGTGGCGGCCGATCAGATCGGCCACCTCCTCGATCAGCGAGGCCTCGATCCCACACAGTCGGGCCGCTTCCTCGGGGGTGTAGTCCGCGTAGAGGTCCATGAGGGCCACTTCGAGATTCTCGAAGACGGGCTCGAGGTCCGGACGGGTCTCGGTCAGGAAGGTCTCCCAGTTGACCCAGCGTCGGACGAACTCCCGGTCCCAGGTGCCGTTCTGCAGGAGGAGCCGGGCTATGGCCAGGAGCATCGCCGCCTCGCTCCCGGGCCAGGCGGCGAACCAGTAGTCGGCCTTGGCCCCGGTGTTGGAGAGGCGGGGATCAACACAGATGATCTTGGCCCCCTTCTCCTTGGCTTCGAGGATCCGCTGGGCGTGGGGGTTGAAGTAGTGCCCGGCCTCGAGATGAGACGAGATCAGGAAGATGACCTCGGCATTGGCGTAGTCGGCGGAAGGCCGGTCGAAACCCATCCAGGTGGCGTATCCCACCCGGGCACCACTCGAGCAGATGTTGGTGTGGCTGTTGTGCCCGTCGATACCCCAGGAGTGAAGGACCCGCTCGACGTAGGAGTCGTCCCCCGGTCGGCCCACGTGGTAGATGACCTCGTCGTGACGGTCTTCACGGAAGGCCCGGCCGATGCGTGAGCCGATCTCGTCGAGGGCCTGGTCCCAGCTGATCTGCTCCCACCGGCCCTCACCCCGGCGGCCGACCCGCTTGAGCGGATGGGTGATCCGCTCGACGTCGTAGACCTGGGTGCGGGTCGCCGGGCCCTTGGCGCAGTTGCGGCCCCGACTGGCGGGATGCTCGGGATTGCCCTCGATCTTGGCGATCTCGCCGGTTTCCCGGTCGACATAGGCGAGCAGCCCGCAGTTGGCCTCGCAGTTGAAGCAGGTGGTCGGTATCAGGCTGTAGCGACGCTTGACCTTGCGGGGCCAGGAGCCGGCATCCAGTTCCTCCCAGTCCGACCAGCGCTCGGGGGGAGGGTACGACGTGAGGGTCACGGTAATTGTCCTCGTGGTTCAGCTCAGAGGGACGGACTGACCCGCCCGAACGAATGCGTCTTCATAGGCGAAGAGTCCGACCAGGGCGGACAGTCCCGCCAGGGCCGGGAGGGCCGGGGAATCGATGCTCCCCGCCAGGGCGATGATCACCAGTACGGCGGGAACCACCATGCCCAGCAGTACTCCTCCCCACCAGAATCTCGTGGCGTACTCACCGCGGGTCATGGATCTCACCGCCATCTCCACGTGACGGGTGCCCGAAGCCGTCAGCTCCGTGCCCACCAGTCCCGTGATGGCCAGCACACCACCGAGCAGACACCAGCGAACCGCGGTGGGGGCGGGAACGTCCATGAACAGATCCATGATCGCGAACACCGCTCCGCCGGCGGTCACCGCCTGGGCCAGGAGCACCGGTAGCAGCAACGGTGTCTGCCACAGGTCGCGTCCCTGGCACTGGGCGAACAGGAAGGCCGTGTAGCCCGCGGCAGCGGCTCCAGCCAGAGCGGTGGGAACCAGCAGGACCTTGAGGGCACCCCCGGCGTCGGCCAGACCCGCCACCCACCAGGCGGCGGTGAGGACGGCGAAGACCATCAGTACCCAGGCCCCCTTCACCAGCCAGGAGCTGTGGTTGGACTTGGTCAACAGGTAGTGGAATCGCGAGGGCTGTTTGAGGTCGGCCACCAGTAGGACACCGGTGAGGGCCAGGAACACCCCGGCGATCATGGGGGGCACGACACCGACAGCGGCCTGTACGTCTCCCCATCCGAGGAGCACCAGCAGGGCGGCGACCATCATCGTGCCCCCGGCGATGGCCTTGGTCACCAGGTAACCCGAGACCTTCTCCTTCCAGGTCATGGGATGGGTTGTGGTGTAGGCGGTGCGGGCCACGATGCCGGGATCTTCGGGGTCGAAGCCGGTGGGAATGGTGGGATGATCAGGGGTGGTGTCGGCCCAGATCATGCCGTCGTCGGCGATACGGGTGCGCAGCGGATCCAGAGAAGCCTGGCTGGCTCCCCGGTAGAAGACCTTGGGACTGGTGTTCTGCTCGGGCGCCCTGACGGCCACGTCGTTGCGGGCGATGAGGGCCGACAGCGAGGAGGTGGGATCGTCGAGATCGCCGACGACGATGGCGTGGGTCGGGCAAACCAGGACGCACGAGGGCTCCAGCCCCACCTCTATCCGGTGGTTGCAGAAGTTGCATTTGTTGATGGTGTTGGTGGCGGGATTCACGTAGAGCGCGTCGTAGGGACACGCATTCATGCAACCCTTGCAACCGATGCACAGCGAGGTGTCGAAGTCGACCACCCCGTTGTCGGCCCGGAAGAGGGCCGAGGTGGGGCAGATCGTCATGCACGGAGCGTCCTCGCAGTGATTGCACCTCATGACCGAGAAGTGCCGGCTCACGTTGGGGAAGGATCCCGTCTCGATGTATTTCACCCAGGTGCGATTCACACCCAGGGGGACATCGTGTTCGGACTTGCAGGCCACGGTGCAGGCGTGGCAGCCGATACAGGAATCGGAGTCGAGAAGGAATCCAAGTCGGGTCATGGAGTGGCAGGCTCTCGTTTCTTTTTCAGGTGGGGGTCGTCGGCCCGGCCGGCCGTCTCGACCCACTTGTCGTATCCGCCGTGCAGCTCGACGATCTTGCGGAATCCGGCCCGGCAGAGTCGCGACACCGCGATGGAGCTGCGGTAGCCCCCGGCGCAGTAAACGACGGTCGGACGGGAGGGATCCAGCTCGTCTATCAGCGAATTCAGATGGGGAAGCGGTATGTGGACCGCTCCGGGAATCATCCCCTGCTCCACCTCGGCGGGGTTGCGCACGTCGAGCAGCACCAGGTCGGAGGAAGCGGCCTGGGCCTGGGCCAGTCCCGCCACGCTGAGCCGGCGGGTCTGGACGACGAGCTCGGGGTGGGCCTCGAACACGGCCTTGTAGTCGTCGAGGAATCCGATCACGTAGTCGAAGCCGATACGGGCCAGGCGGATGGCCGCCTCGGTCTCGTAGCCGGGTTCGGTGATGAGGATCATGGCGTGCCCGGGGTCGATCACGCCCCCGGCGAACTCGGCGTACCGACCTTCGAGCCCGACGTTGATGGAGCGGAACAGATGGCCCTCGGCGAAGGCGTCGGCGTCACGGGTGTCCAGCACGAAGGCACCCTGGGCCTGGCTCTCGATCAGGTCGTCGAAGCTCATCGCCGGAGGCCGTTCGCCCTCGTCGAAGAGGCGGTGGGTCTGGCGGTTGAGCATCGCGTCGTAGCCGAAGTAGGCGGGCGCCGCCCGCAGGCCGTCGGTCACCGCGGCGACGAAGTCCTCGGCCACGTCGAATTGGAGGGCGTAGTTGGTGCGGCGCTGCTCACCGAGCGTCGACCAGGTGTCCGTCGACATGTTCTTGCCGCAGGAGGACCCGGCCCCGTGCCCGGGGAAGACACGGGTCTCGTCGGGAAGTGGGAGGATCTTGTCCTTCAGGGAGTGGAAGAGCTGGTGACCGAGGTCGTCGGCGGTGTAGCCCAGGGAGGACTGCAGGTCGGGACGTCCCACGTCGCCGATGAAGAGGGTGTCGCCCGTGAGCACTCCGTAGGGGGCGGAGGCCGAGGGCGACTCCCACACCACGATGGAGAAGGACTCCGGGGTGTGGCCCGGGGTGTGGAGAATCTCCAGGACCACCTCGCCGAGAGGGATCTTCTCCCCGTCGGCGAGAATGCGGGACTCGAACTCGGGCTCGGCACCGGGGCCCAGCCAGATCTCGGCTCCGGTGGCGGCAGCCAGTTCCAGGTGCCCGGACAGGAAGTCGGCGTGGAAGTGGGTCACCGCCACGGCCACGATCTCCAGATCCTGGTCGGCGGCGGACTCCAGGTACACCCCGATGTCACGCCTGGGGTCGACGACGACGGCCTTGTGGGAACCCTCGTCGCCGACCAGGTACGAAGCCTGGGAAAGGCAGTCCAGATAGTGCTGTTCGAAAATCATCGCTGATCACCTCGCAGTGACCATCGGCACGTGACCCGCCGACGCTGAGCCTCGTTGTCGAGGTCGCCCCGCGAGGGCCATGGTCGGTCAGGCTGCACGTGTCGGATCCCGCTCGCTGATTTCCGGCTCCGCCGATCAGGCCCGGCCCTTGAGCATGAAGTTCCAGTACAGGAACGGCAGGCCGTACTTCTTGAGGTACCACATGTCCCTTCGTTCCTTCTTGGTGTTGATCAGGGGGATGGAGGGGGCGGCCTCACCGGAGTAGTCGAATTCGGCCAACAGCATCTTGTGCCGTGAGGTGGTCAGGGGACACGAGGCGTAGCCCTTGTACTGGGCACCGGGCGTCTGGGAGGCCAGGACGGCCTTGACGTTCTCGGTCACCACCGGAGCCTGCTTGCGCACCGCGGCCCCGGTCTTGGAGTTGGGGGTGCTTCCCGCGTCCCCCAGGGAGAAGATGTTCGGGTACCTGACGTGCTGGTGGGTGTGCTTGTCGACGTCGACGTAGCCGTTGGCGTCGCCCGTGGACAGTGGGCTGGACTTGATCCAGTCGGGAGCGGACTGGTGGGGCGTGGCGTGGACCATGTCGAACTCGAGCTCGGTGGTGGCCTCGTCGTTGGCGTGGTCGGTGATGACCAGCTTGCGGGCGTCACCGTCGATCGAGGTCATCTCGGAGTTGAAGTGCACGTTGATCCCGTAACGGGCCACCACCTGATCGAGTACGTCGGAGAACTCCTTGACCCCGAACATTCCCGGGGTGGGGAGCACCAGGTGGACGTCGATGTCCTTGAGGACTCCCTGCTCCCTCCAGTAGTCGGAGGCCAGGTAGGCGATCTTCTGGGGCGCTCCGGCACACTTGATGGGGCCGCCGGGCATGGTGAACACGGCCGTCCCCTTGGTCATGCCCCGGATGAACTCCCAGGTCTTGGGGGCCAGTTCGTACTCATAGTTGGTGGAGACGTTGTTCTTGCCCAGGGTCTCGGGCAGACCCGGGGTGCGGTCGAAGTCGAGTTGGATTCCGGGGCAAACCACGAGAACGTCGTAGCCGATGG
>DRKF01000520.1 GCA_011051915.1 Acidimicrobiales bacterium
CGACCCCCCTGGATCCCGCACCTTCCCCCGTTCCTTCCCCCATGTGGACTCATCTCTGCATCCTCTCGGCCACGACTCGATGTTCCCGGAGCCTCGACTCCAGCCCCGGGTGCAGGAACCGGCCTCCCTGCACCAGTATTTCCCCGGCGACGATGGTGGTGTCGGCACCCAGGGGACCACACCGCAGCCAGGCCTCGATCGGGTCGGAGAGGGCCCCGGCGAAGGCGGGTCCGTCGAGGCGCCAGACGGCCACGTCTCCCACCGCCCCCGGGCTGAGCTCTCCGATCTCCCCCTCGCGTCCCAGACATCCCGCCCCACCCCGGGTGGCCATCTCCAGGGCGTCTCGGGCCGTCAGCAGGGATCGGCTGCCGTCGTAGAAACCGCGCAGGCGTCCCGACAGCATCGCGTTGCGGGCCTCGGTCCACATCGAGGCCGAATCCGCCGAGGACGACCCGTCGCAGCCCAGACCCACCGGGACTCCGGCGGCCCGCAGGTCGCGGACCGGAGCCAGACCGGTACCCAGGATCATGTTGGAGCTGGGGCAGTGGGCCACGCCGGTACCCCAGCCACCGAGCCGGCTGATCTCCTCGGGATTCGGCTGGACGCAGTGGGCGACCCAGGAGCGGCTCGATCCCCAGCCGACGTCCTCGAAGTGCTCGATGGGCCGGCGTCCGAACATCTCCAGGCAGAAGGCGTCCTCATCGGTGTCCTCGGCCAGATGGGTGTGAAGCCGGACGTCGAGACGTTCGGCCAGCTCCGCGGTACGCGACATCAGCTCCGCCGTGACCGAGAACGGTGAGCACGGGGCCAGGGCAATCCGGACCATGGCCCCGTGGGAGGGATCGTGGTGGCGGCGTACCGCCTCCTCCGATTGGGCCAGGATGGTGTCGTCGTCCTGGACGACCGAGTCGGGGGGAAGGCCCCCGTCCTTCTCCGAGAGACTCATCGAACCGCGGGTGGGGTGGAATCGGAATCCGATGTCCCGGGCGGCGGAGATCTCCGCCGCCAGCAGGTCACCCCCGCCCCGGGGATGAACGTAGAGATGATCCGAGGTCGTGGTGCAACCGCCGAGGGCCAGCTCGGCCAGGCCGACCCAGGTGGACAGGTACACGGCCTCCTCGTCGAGACGGGCCCACTTCGGGTAGAGGGTCTTCAACCAGTGGAAGAGATTTCCCCCCAGCGCCGGGAGGTAGGCCCGGGTGAGGTTCTGGTAGATGTGATGGTGGGTGTTGACCAGCCCCGGGGTGACCAGACACCCCGATGCGTCGACGTTGACACGGGCCGCGGGTTCGGTCCCCGGACCACCGACACCGACCACCAGTCCCCCGTCGACAGCCACCCAGCCACCGGGAATCTCCGTGCGGTCGCCGTCGACGGTGGCCAGCAGCTCGGCACCTCTGACGACGAGATCGACTGCGTCACTCAAGGCCAGATCCGGTTCATCGGACCCGGTCGGACCGGCGGGGTGCGTCGCGGCGGGGTGCGTCCCGCACCGAGGGTCGTCGTCCCCATCAGCCCTCCGTGGAGCCCACCGGTTGGTGAACCCCCATGGGCAGATGGTTCCGCCACCTGCCGTCGACCTCGTGCAGGGCGGCGGCCACGGCTCCCGCCGTCGGGACCAGTCCGATCTCCCCCACGCCCTTGATTCCGTAGGGGGCTCGGGGCTGGGGCACCTCCACGAGTACGACCTCCACGTCGGGCATGTCCTTGGGGCGGATGATACCCAGGCTCCGAAGAGTCATGTTCGTCGGGCGGGCCTCGGAGTCGGTCGGGAACTCCTCGGTCAGGGCGTAGCCCAGACCCATGTGGACCGCCCCCTCGATCTGACCCTCGCAGAGCAGGGGGTTGACCGCCCGGCCGACATCGTGGGCGGCCACCACCTTCTCGACCCGACCGGTCTCCGGATCGGCGATCACCACCTGGGCCGCGTACCCGAATGCGGAGTGGATGACGGGGTTTTCGACCCCGTCGGAGAGGGAGTTGGTCCAGTCGACGGTGTACTCACCGTGGTAGTCGATTCCGGGCCGGCAACCATCGGCCACGGCGGCCCGACAGGCATCGGCCACCGAACCCGCCGCCATCAGCGTCCCCCGACTACCCGTGGTCTGGCCGGCGCCGAGCTCGCGGGAGGTGTCGACGAGGACCCTGATCCGCTCGGGGTCGACGCCGAGTTCCTCGGCCGCCACCTGCAGGGCCACGGTGTGGACTCCCTGGCCCATCTCGGTCCAGCAGTGCCTCACCTCGACGGTGTCGGCCTCGAATCGGACCACGGCCTTGGCGACCTCCACGAACCCGTTGCCCAGCCCGGAGTTCTTGAGTCCGATGCCCAACCCGACGGCCCGGCCCTCGGCCCGAGCCGACATGTAGGCCTCCTTGACCGCATCCAGACACTGGCGGACACCGCGGCTGCCGTCGTCCATGATCTGCCCCGGTCCCCAGGTGACACCCGGTGAGATCAGGTTCCGGCTGCGCATCTCCCAGCCGTCGATTCCGACCATCTCCGCCAGACGGTCGATGGCCCCCTCCATGGCGAACTGGGCCTGGTTGGCTCCGAACCCCCGGAACGCCCCGCAGACCGGGTTGTTGGTGCGCACCGCCAGGGCCTCGACATCGATGTTGTCGATGACGTAGGGCCCGCTGGCGTGGCCCGCGGCCCGCTCGAGGACCTTCATGCCGACCGACGCGTAGGGGCCGGAATCGCCGACCATGCGGACCCGGAGAGCCTGGAGTCTGCCCTCGGAGTCACACCCGGCCTCCAGATCGATGGTGATCGGATGCCGCTTGGCGTGGACCCTGAGGGACTCCTCCCGGGAGAACGTGCAGCGCACCGGACGTCGGAGCAGCCAGGCGGCCAGGGCGGTCTGCCCCTGGTTCGACATGTCCTCCTTGCCCCCGAAAGCTCCCCCGTTGCTGACCTGGGTGACCTCCACCCGGTCGGGTTCGACACCCAGGATGGAAGCGATCTGGTCACGGTCGTCCCAGACCCCCTGGCCACCGGACCAGACCTGGAGCCGCCCGTCCTCGTCGACGAGGGCCAGAGATGACTCGGGCTCGAGGAAGGCCTGCTCGACCCTCTGGGTGATGAACCTCTCCCTGACGACGTGTTCGCACCCGGCCAGGGCGGTGTCCACCTCCCCCCGGGAGTACACCGAGCGGGAGAGGATGTTCCCCTCGAGACCCCAGACCGCGTTCTCTTCGGACTCCAGGGCCGAGAAGGCGTCGGAGAAGGGCTCGTGGACCTCGTAGTCGACCCTTATCAACCGGGCCGCCAGACGGGCCTGCTCCCTGGTCTCGGCCACCACCAGGCCCAGCACGTCACCCATGTAGCTGGTGCGCCCCCCCTCGGGGATGAACACCGGCCAGTCCTTGTGAATCAGTCCGACCCTGAGCTCACCGGGAACGTCGGCGGCGGTGAACACCCGAACCACGCCGGGAGCCGCCTCTGCCGCCGAGGTGTCGATGGCCACGACGTCGGCCCGGGCATGGTCGGTCAGCCGCACGGCGGCGTGGAGCAGACCCTCGGGGGTCATGTCGCCGACGTAGTCCTTGTCGCCCAGGGCCAGATCGAAGCCCTGGTACTTGGCACCCCGGGCCCCGACCGTGGAGCCGATCTCGACGGTGGCCTCGCCTCCCGATGCGAGGATCTCGACCGCATCCAGAATCTTGGTGTAGCCCGTGCACCGGCACAGATGCCCTCCCAGCAGCCGGGCCGCCCTCTCCCGGGTGAGGTCGGCTCCGTGCTTGGCTATGAGGGCCGAGGTCCGCATCAGGATCCCCGGGGTGCAGAACCCGCACTGCAGGGCACCGGTCTCGGCGAAGACCCGACCCATGCGCTCGGCCTCTCCCTCGGGTAGACCCTCCAGGGTCACCACCGAACGTCCCTCGATCTTCTCCAGCGGCTGCTGGCAGGACACCACGGCCTTGCCGTCGATGTGCACCAGGCAGCATCCGCACTGACCCGAGGGCGAACAGCCGTCCTTGGTGCTCATCACCCCGAGTTCGTCCCTCAGGGCGGAGAGCAGGTGCGGGTGGTCCCCCACCGTCACGGATCGGCCGTTGAGCATGAAGGAGGTCACCCGACCAGATTCGACGGCTTTCAACAGTTTGTCAACACGGGAATCGGCCACCGACGGACGGCCCTCCGCCGCTGGGTACCCTTCACGATCGCATGGGAGATCTGCTGGCCGCCCTGACCCTGGTGTTCACCGCCGAGATAGGCGACAAGTCCCAACTGGTCGTCCTGACCCTGTCCCCGGGTACCGACACCCGCCGGCTGATGGTCGGACTGGCCGTGGCCACCGCCGGTCTGAGCGCCATGGCCGTACTGGCCGGGGCCGCGGTGGGCGCGGCCCTGCCCGAACGGCCCCTCGCCCTCGGTGTCGGGTTGCTGTTCATCGCCCTGGGACTCGCCGCGTGGTTCGGGTCGCTCCGGGACACCGGCCACGGATCCGATCCGGTTCCGTCACCGGGACCGGACACCCCCCGGTCTCCCGCTTCGGTCCGTCGGGTGGTCCTGGCCTTCGTCGCCGCCGAGCTCGGTGACAAGACCCAACTCGCCACGGCGTCGATGGCGGCGGCGGGATCGGCATGGGCGGTGTGGGCGGGAGCCTCGCTCGGATTCTTCACCGCGGCGACCCTGGCGGTCATGGCGGGACGATGGCTCCACGGCCGGATGTCGGAGACCGCCCTCGCCCGCGTCGGAGCCATCGGGTTCCTGGTGGTCGGAACCTGGGAGCTCATCTCCCTCGCCGCCTGATCCGTCCCGCGGCCACCGTGAGATTTCGCCGGCCGGCCGAACCGTCGGGCGGGTCTCAGCCTTCGGAGGGACGCCGGCTCACCCGGTAGGCGCATCTCTCGTCACCCGAGAGCAGGTGCTGCTCCCTCACCACCACGGCCTGGGGACCCAGCACCGAGTCGAACATCCGAAGCTCGGCGTCGCACAGGGACCCGCAGCTGGCAGCCGCCTCGCACACGGGGCAGTTGTGCTCGACGAGGATGTAGTCGTCACCGTCGGCGACCACCTCGGCCATGTACCCGTCGCCGGTGCGGCGGGCGGCCAGACCGGCCACCTTCTCGCCCAGGGTCTCCGCATCGGCCACCGCCTCGGCGTAGAGCGCCGACTGCCGCCCGGCCCGGGTGGCCATGACCTTGGCCAGCCCCTCGGGTCCGATGGCGGTGCGGATGGCGTCGATCAGCTCGACGGTGAGGTCGGCGTGCCGGTCGGGGAACAGGTCGCGGGCCAACGACGTGAGGGCCCAGTAGGTGGCCGGACGTCCCGGCCCGTGGGGCTCCGAAACGACCGAGCCCACCAGACCGTTCTGTTCGAGAGCCGTGAGATGCTGGCGCACCGCAGCCTCGGTGATGTCGAGCTCCCGGGCCACGGGGCCCACTGCCACCGGACCCCTCCGCTTGAGCACGTCGAGAACCCGTTTCTTGGCGTCGGAGAGGGACATGACGGGTCCGAGGGTATTGGAACGGCGAGCCGATCGCACCGCCTCAGTCCCTCTGCCTGCCTCGAGGACAACCAGGGCCGGGCCGCTGGAACGGCGAGCCGATCGCACCGCCTCAGTCCCTCTGCCTCCCCGTGAAGAGAACAACGGCGAAATCGTCGTCGGGGAGTGAGTCGGCGATTGCCATGAGTCCGGCCAGTCCGGCGGTGCCCGTGGCCGAGACGTCGATCCCGGTCTTCTCCCGGCCGAGCCTCCAGGCCCGTTCGACCAGCTCCTCGGCCACGGTCACGGGGTGACCTCCCGATTCCAGGGTGGCCTCGACCAGGGGCAGCCAGTCGTAGGTCACGTCGTCGAGGATCCCACTGGCCAGTGAGGTGCCCATGTCCTCCCAGGGCCACATGAAGCGGTCCGGGTTCGAACGGGCCACTTCGATCAGGGCCGCTCCCGACAACCCGGTTCGCCGCCCCTCCTCCACCAGCAGGTCGAATGCCCGCCCCAGGGGATGCACGGCCTCGGTCTGGACCGGATGGACCGCCGGCATCGCCAGCAGCCGCCCCTCCTCCACCCCGTCACGCAGCCCCATGGCCAGGCTGGCGCCCAGTGCCCCGCCACCGACCTGTACGGGGATCGTGTCCAGGCGGGCCGGGGCGCCCTGGACCTCCGCCAACTGGTCGGCCAGTTCCCAGCCGATCGTCCGGCCGCCGTCGAGGGTGTCGGGGGCGTCGGTCCCCTGGACGGAGAACGGCACCGCCCCCGCTGCCACTGACTCGCGGAAACGCCGGTAGCACGGGTCCCCCTGCTCCCCGTCCCGACGTTCGCACACCTGCACCCGGGCTTCGAGACGGTTGAGGCTCTCCACCACCGGGGCGTCGGCCCAGGTCGGGATGAAGACCCTCAGGGGCCGATCGACGGCCCGGGCGATCACCGCCGCCGCCAACGCCGCGTTTCCGCAGGACGCTATGGCCAGCTCGGTACCTTCGTCGGAGGACCCGGTGCCGAGACGTTCCGCCACCATCGTGTGGAGAGCCAACCCGAACAGGTGACGGGCCTTGTGGGAACCCGAGACGTTGGACGTCTCGTCCTTGACCCACAACCGCGACCGCCGCGGCAGGCCCGAGGCGGCGGCCAGGCCGGGCTGTTCCGTCAGGGGGGTGACGCTGAAGCCGTGGCCGTCGACCTCGGCCACGGCGCCGTCCAGCTCTTCGACCAGGTCGACGAAACCCCTGTCGGTACCGCCCCCTTCCAGCCAGCGGGCGTAGGACCACAGACGGTGGCGATAGAGAACAAACGGGTTTCCCTCGATGGCCATGACCGGTTCCAGTTTCCTCTCAGCCCCCGGGTCTCAGCTTCGGGCCATTCCGGTGTGACGGTT
This sequence comes from Acidimicrobiales bacterium, assembly GCA_011051915.1. Classification (GTDB taxonomy): domain Bacteria; phylum Actinomycetota; class Acidimicrobiia; order Acidimicrobiales; family Poriferisodalaceae; genus DRKF01. The sequence goes on from DRKF01000520.1 coordinate 6,823, forward strand.
GAACTCCTCGATTCGCTCGTCGAGATGCGTCAGCCACGGGCGCAGTCCGTCCCAGAACGACTGGCTGCGCCGGGCCTCGAACTCGGGGACCTCCACTCCCTGCTGTTCGACCCAGGTGAAGTAACCGAGGTTGAAGACACGGTCACGTCCGGTCTCGCCCAACTCGACCAGATCGGAGGTGTTCACGTCGGCGAGGTGCCGGCCGTAGGCCTCGGCGGCGTCGATGGGCCCGTACCCGTCGCCGTGATGGGCGTCCAGGTAGGCTCGCCTCTCGCTGCCGTACATCTCCGATCCGTCGGTCGCCACGGTCATGATGACGTCATCGGGCCCCAGGTCGAGGTACTTGGCGGTCTTGATGGCAGCCAGGGTGTTGCAGATCGAGGAGAGGCCCAGATCCACCAGGCCCTCGACCAGTTCCTCGGAACATCCGACCTGTTCGGCCAGATAGCTCTTCCCGGCCGGGGTGTTGAACATGACCCCGAGGGCGTCGGTGGCCTTGTCGGAGATCCCGATCACGATGTCGGTGTTCATCACGTTGTGGATCAGGGGTATGTGCTTGTCCCCGATGCCCTGGATGTTGTGCTCACCGAACCCGTTGGCCAGCATGGTCGGGCATTCCAGGGCCTCCACGGCGACGATGCGCGACCCGTGACGGTCCTTGAGGTAGTCACCGGCGCCGAGAGTTCCCGCCGAGCCCGAGGCCGAGACGAAGGCGGCGATACGTGAGCCGGGATGGTCGGCGCCGAAGTCCTCGAAGACGTGTTCGAGGGCCCGACCCGTGACGTGGTAGTGACCCAGGTGATTCCAGAACTCGCTGAACTGGTTGAAGATCACGTTGTAGGGATCCTTGCCCAGCTCGTTGCAGGCGTCGTAGATCTCCTTGACGTTGGATTCCGTCCCGTAGGTGCGGATCACGTCATCGGGATCCTCGATCCAGTGGTCCAGCCACTCGAATCGTTCCCTGCTCATCCCCTCGGGCAGGACGGCGACCCCCCGACAGCCCATGATCCGGCTGATGGCCACCCCGCCCCGGGCGTAGTTGCCCGTCGAGGGCCAGATGGCGCGACTGTTGGTGGGGTCGAACCCACCGGTGACGACCCTCGGGGCCAGGCAGGCGTAGGCCGCCAGCACCTTGTGGGCCCGGATCATGGGAAACCGGTTGCCCAGGGCCAGGACTATGGGAGCCTCCACCCCGGTGAATTCCGGTGTGAGGACCAGGTGATCGGGCACAGCCACGAACCCGGGGGCGTCGTGGCGGTTGTACCAGTGGACCCGGAACAGGTTGAGGGGATCGTCACCCTGGGGGTCGATTCCCTCGAGGCGGTCCTTCACCTCGGAGGGGATCAGGGAGGGATCGGCGAGCTGGGCGAACGTCGGCAACAGGATGTTGTTGTTTCGGAACCGACCCACCGCCCGGTCGTAGACATCGGTGTCGACCATGTCCAGATTCATGCCCATCCTGTGGGCGGCGGCATCGGGATCCAGGGCTGAGGTCATCGGGGGGCTCGCTTGCTTTCGGACGGCTGACGCCGAAGGGCTTCGGGACACGGTCCATGCCGTGGCCGAACGGACAGAGTAGATACCCGTCGGGGGCGAGTCGACCCGCCCGACTCAGTCCGGCTGCTCGACGGTGGCCACGGTGCGGGACACCACACGACCCCGGTGTACCACCACACGGTCCGCGGGGGCCGACGCGATCGCCTCCCGGAGGCTCCCCGCCCGGACCGCCAGGAACTCAGCCGGACTGCCGGCCTCGTAGCCGACGGGCTCGAGCCCCATCACCGTCCGAGCGGTGTTGGACACCGAGTCATAGGCCTCGGCGGGGGTCATGTGCCCCACCATCACCATGAGGGCGGCCGTCTCCAGGGGGTCACCACGACCCATGGTGTTGAACGGGTCCTGGAGGTTGTCGGCTCCCGCCGCCACCGCCACCCCGGCCTCCCTCAGAGTGTCGACAGGGGTCAGTCCCCGGGCCGGGGACACCGTGACCCCGCGCGCCTGCAGGAACAGGTTGGTCTGGGGCAGGGCGATCACCGCCACCCCGGCCTCGGCGGTCAGCGCCGCCACCTCTCTCTGGACCTCGGCCGGCTGCACGCCCAGCGACACACAGTGGCTGGCCGTCACCCGGCCCTCGAACCCGCTGTCGATCACGAGCCGGGCCAGGTCCACCAGATCCAGGACCCCGGGATCCAGGGTCTCGTCCATGTGGAGGTCGACGGGACGCCCGAATCGGGCCGCGTCCTCCAGGGCGGCGACGATGCTCGGCGCCGGATCGTCCTCGAGATGGGGACAACCACCGACCACGTCGATTCCCAGCTCCAGGGTGTCGACCAGGGCCCGACGATTGGCCCGACCGCTGTCTCCCACCGAGGGGGTGGAGACCAGTCCCGCGATCTGGATGTCGATCAGGTGCCCGACCCGGTCCCGGACCGCCATGAGGGCCTCCGCCGAAGTGGTCCCGACCATTTCGGAGACATCTATGTGGGTCCGAATGGCGGTGATTCCGTGGGCCAGGTTGATTCTCACCGCCGCCTCGGCCCGGTCGGCGATCTCCGCCACCGTCAGGTCGGGGCGGTTCGACCGCCACACCTCGATGGCGCCCATGAGATCACCGGTGGGGTTGACGAAGACGTCGGCGGTCAGGGCCTTGTCCAGATGGGCGTGAGGCTCGGCCGGAGCCGGGAGCAGAATGTAGCCGTCGAGGTCGAGGACCTCGGTGGCGCCCGCCGCCGTGGCCGGACCGGGCCCCGAGAGGGTGACCGCGGCGACCCTGCCATCGCGGATGTCCACGTCGACCACGGAACCGTCGGTGAGCCGAACCCGCCCCAGCCGAAGGTCGCAGGGGGTGTTCCCGCTCACAGGAGGGGGATCACTTCCTCGGCGAACCGGGTGATCTGCTCCTCGGTCTCCGAATAGCTGTCACCGGGGAGATTCGGGAAGATGACGAGGTCTTCTATTCCGCCCAGCAGCTGGCGGTAATAGTCGATCCCGGCGGCAACATCCTCGGGGGAACCTATGACGAATGTGCGGTTCTCCAAGGACTGGTCCAGGGTGGGGATGAGCCCCGACTTTGCGGGTTTGCCGTCCTCACCCATATACCCTTGACTCCACCCGTAGGGCCCCAGGAACTTCCAGTACTCATCATGGCCGGGTTGGATGGCACGATAGGCGTCCTCGAAAGTGTCCTCCACCCGTACGCAGAGCACCAGCATTCGCTTCTCTCCCGGGGCGAGACTGCGACCATGGGTGGTTTCGTAGACCTCCTGGTACCTCTCCCAGAACATCTTCATGAACTGGTGGTTCTTGAGCCAGAACACACCGCCGTACCCCTTCTTGGGAACCACCTCGAGGGTGGGTGGGCTGGTGATCGTCTGCCAGATCTCATAGGGGTGCAGTACCCGGGGTACGAGGGTGAGTTCCTCCACGAAACCTCCCCGGTCGGGGATACCCGCCGGGGGAAAGTCATAGAACTCGCCGTGGAAGGAGAAGGTCTCGTTGTCGAGGGCGGTGGTGACGACCTCCATTGCCTCGTCGAACTGCCTGCGGTTGTAGTTGTCGGCCTCGGCCCTGTCGGGATTGTCGAAGCTGCCGATCCGGGTTCCGAGGGTCTCGGCCTCCCGGGGCACGGTGCCTCGCCCGACGGCCAGGATCGCCCGACCCCCGGAGATGTTGTGGAGGGTGGAGAAGTCCTCGGCGAAGCGAAGCGGGTGCCACTGGCCGATGATGTTGACCATGGTGCCGATCCGGATGTTCTCCGTCCGCTGGGCCAGGATCGCCCCGTTGAGGATGCCGTTGGGCACCACCTCGTAGCCCTCGTACTGGAAGTGGTGTTCGGTCAACCAGTAGCTGTCGTACCCGAGCCGGTCGGCCAGGACGCCGACGTCGAGCAGGCGTTCGGTGGCCCGCCAGACCTCCTCGGCGGAGTACCGGCGCGAGGTCGGTGCCGGATCACCCGGACCGACGTCGTCCATCTCCACACCACCGAAAAGAAATACACCGGTTCTCATGAGGAACCCCCGGAGAGTGGCCCGTCGCCTTGTGCCATGGCCTTGCGCCAGACGCTAGTACCCCCCGTACCCGACGAAAATTCCACGGCGGGCGGCGGTCCCGGACCGACCGGTCGCCCTCCCGGCGAAATCACCGCCTGACCAGCAGGAAAGCTGCTGCTCGCCCCCCACCGGAGCTCGATGTCGACTACCCAACGTAGTTCCACAGTCGGCAATTGTTCAGATTTGTACTTGACGTTCACGCCCTGTGGCTGCATAGAGTCTCTGTTGAGGAACTTCCAACCACTTCATGTGGTTCTGATTAGATTTCCAACTATTTCAATAGGGTTCCGGTGCGGAATCCGACTCTGGGGGCGGAGCGTTGAGGACAGGGCGGCGAGTGCTGACCGCGGGGCCAACCCGCGCGTTGGCGACACTCATCACGGTGGCACTACTCCTGGTCGTCCCGGTCCCGCCGGCCCGGGCCGCGAGCGGTGCCGACGGGTCCGGCTACTGGCTGCTCGAGGAATCGGGTGTCGTGCACTCCTTCGGGACGGGAAGTCCGGCCGAGGTCGGCCCCGTGGCGGTCGACCTCGAACCCGGACCCGGCGGTTCCTCGTGGGCCCTCACCCTCGACGGAGTCGTACACCCCCTGGGAGGAGCTCCCCACCACGGCAACGTGGATCCGGCTCTGCTGGACCCCGGGGAGAAGGTGGCCTCGCTGTCGGCGCTGGCCGACGGCTCCGGCTACTGGGTCTTCACCGACCGGGGGCGAGCCCTGGCCTTCGGCTCGGCCCCCGACCTCGGCGACCTGGTCGACCTCGGGATCTCCGATCGGCTGGCGGGGCCGGTGGTGGCCTCCGTCGCCACCCCCGACGGTGAGGGGTACTACATGCTCGGATCGGACGGCGGCGTGTTCGCCTTCGGCTCGGCCCGTTTCGCCGGCTCGGTTCCCGAGATCGTGCCCCTCGCCGGTCTCCGGGCCCCCCTCGTCGGGATGATCCCCGATCCCGACGGGTCGGGATACTGGCTGGTCGCCGCCGACGGTGGACTGTTCTCATTCGATGCCGAATTCAGAGGTTCGCTTCCCGGCATTCTGCCGCCGGGGACGGAATTGAACCAGCCGGTGATAGGTGCGATCTCCTATGGCAATGGGTACCTGATGGTCGCCTCCGATGGCGGAGTCTTCAATTTCTCCGATCTGGCCTTCTTCGGCAGCCTCGGCGCCAATCCGCCCCAATCGGCCGTCGTCTCGATAGCGGCAATGAAGGACCGGACCGCGACGGACACGGTGTTGGCGTCCCCCGGAATCGGCGGTAGGGGTCCCACTTCGTTCTCGCTGAATACCGCCGTCAGTGGCGACGGCAACATGGTCGTGTTCGAATCCGAAGCCGACAATCTCGTGGTCGGTGACGACGAGGGGATCCGGGACATCTTCGTCAGGGATCTCGAGTCCGGCACCACGAAGAGGGTCTCGATCTCCTCCGAAGGGATCGCGGCCAACGGCCCGTCCTTCGACCCCACCATCAGCAGCGACGGCACCAAGGTGGCGTTCGAGTCCCTGGCCGACAATCTGGTCCCCGGGGACACCAACGGAACCCGCGACGTGTTCGTCCACGATCTGACCACCGGTATCACGACCAGGGTGTCGGTGGCCTCCGGAGGCGGACAGTTGAACGGCGAATCGTTCAATCCCGACTTCGACGGCGGGGCCGGGCTGGTCGTGTTCAGCTCCGATGCCGACAACGTCGTGGCCGCCGACACCGACCACATGCGCGACATCTTCGTCCACGACCTGGCCTCGGGTACCACCGAGTGGTTGTCCCCCGGTGCGGACGGTGGTCCGTCCTCCGGAGAATCCGACCGACCCTCCATCGACCGGTCGGGCCGTTTCGTGGCCTTCTCCTCCCTGGCCGCCAACCTCGTCACCGGTGACACCAACGGTCAGCGCGACATATTTCTCCGCGATCGGCTCACGGGAGTCACCACTCTGGTGACGAACGCCGCCGACGGTGGTGGGTCCGACGGGTCCTCCTTCCGGGCCGACATCAGCGGCGACGGACGGATCATCGCCTTCGATTCCCTCGCCACCAATCTCGTCGCCGAGGACACCAACGGGGTCAGGGACGTCTTCGTCCACGATCTGGCCACCGGGGTCACCACCCGGGTGTCGGTGGCCGGAGACGGGAGCCAGGCCACCGCGGCGTCGGTCGCCCCCGCCATCAGCGCCGACGGGCGGTTCGTGGCCTTCGCCTCGGGGTCCCCCGACCTGGTGGCCGGGGACACCAACGAACGTGACGACATCTTCCGGCACGACCGGCTGAGTGGACGCACCGAGTTGATCTCGGTGGCACGCACCGGCGCCGGAACGGACGGGGGATCGGCGATGAAGTCGATCTCGGACAACGGAGAGGTGGTCGCCTACACGTCGGTGGCGACCAACATCACGGAGGAGGAGACGGGTGGCACAAGAGCGGTCTACGCATACCGCGACAGGTAGCGACGGGACGGCAGCGCTCAGCGGGACGCCCTCATGAGAGCCGTCGTGACCGGTGCAGCCGGTTTCATCGGCTCGCATCTGGCCCAGGCCCTGGCCCGGGCCGGAGCGCGGGTCATCGCCGTCGACTGCCTCACGGACTACTACGACCCGGCGCGAAAGAGGGCGAACCTCGAGGTCCTCGGCCAGTATCCCCTGGTCGAGATCGTGACGGGAGACCTCCTCGATCTCGACCTGGTGGGCATGGTCGAGGGCGCCGACGTGGTGTTCCACCAGGCCGGTCAACCCGGGGTCCGACTCTCGTGGGACGACGGCTTTCCCATCTACTCCGAGCGGAACATCCTGGCCACCCAGTCCCTCCTGGAGGCAGCCCGATCGACCCGGCTCCCGAGGTTCGTGTACGCCTCCAGCAGCTCCGTCTACGGCGACCAGGACCGGTACCCGTGCACCGAGGACATGGTGCCCCGTCCCCATTCGCCCTACGGGGTCACCAAGCTGGCGGCCGAGCACCTCTGTCGCCTGTACTCGGCCAACTACGGCCTGAGCACGGTGTCACTTCGGTACTTCACCGTCTACGGGCCCCGGCAGCGTCCCGACATGGCCATCCAACGTCTCGTGCAGTGCGCGGTCGACGGGGACGAGTTCGAGGTCTTCGGGGACGGCAGCCAGGTGCGGGACTTCACCTACGTGGGTGACATCGTGGCCGCCAATCTCCGCGCCGCCGGAGCGGACGTGGCTCCGGGGACCTTCGTAAACATCTCGGGTGGCTCCGAAGCCAGCCTGGCCGAGACGATCGAGTTGGTGGCCCGGGCCTCGGGTGCGGAACTGAACCTCGGTCACGGACCGGCCAAGCCCGGCGATGTGGCCCGTACCGGAGGCAGCCCGGAACTGGCCCATCGACTGCTGGGCTGGGAGCCGCGGACCGATCTCCGCACCGGCATAACCCGCCAGCTCGAGTGGTACCGCAATCGGAGCGCCAAGAAGCTCTCGCGCGACGGGACCGCGGCCTGACATGTCACCCCCGCCGGTCTGCGCCCCTCCCTGCCCCCGGGTCGGCCCTCTCCTGGGGCGTCTCTTCGACTCACTGAACCGTTCCGGGGTGCGGTGGCTGGTTCTCAGGGGCCGGGACCGGCTCGAGGCTCCCGATGGCGACGTCGATCTGCTCGTCCATCCCGCCGACCTGTCCACGGTGAGCTCACTGGCCACTGAGGTCGGTTTCGTGGGCCGCTCGGCCTGGGGGCGGAGACCCCACCGCTTCATGTCGGGGTACGACCCTGAAGTGGACCGGATGATCGAGCTCGACCTGGTGGACGAGATCGCCTTCGGGCCCCATCACGAGCTGCGTACGGAGACCGCCACCGGGGTTCTCGCCCGGGCGGTTCCCTCCGACGGTGTCCCCGTCCCCTGCCCCGAGGACGCCGTCTGGTTGAACCTGATCCACCTGCTGCTGGACAAGACGACGGTGCCCATCCACCGGATCGACACCGCGGAGGTGCCCGGGTCCACCGGTCCGGTCGCCGAGCTGCTGCCGGCGAGCGTGCGCCGCCGTATCACCACTGCGATGAGAGCCGGCGATCCGGAGGCGGTCCGAGGTCTCGGACCGGACGTCGCCGACGCCCTCGGCGGCGGAGCCGGGCCCTCCGTCCGACGGTTCTGGCGCCGGTCACTCCGGACCACGGTCAAGCTCCAGAAGGCCACGGTACGACGGGGGCCCAGCCTGGCCCTGCTCGGTCCCGACGGAGCCGGCAAGTCGACTCTGGTCGCCGCCCTGGCCCGCAGCTGCCGCCCGGAGCCGCACATCGAGTACATGGGTGTGTATCCGAGATCCCGCCGACCGGTCCGGCTGCCGGGTGTCGGGCTGGTGACCACGGTGGGGCGGCTCTGGACGGCCCAGGCACGCGCGGCCGTGGCCCGCCGCCGGGGACGTCCGGTGATCTTCGACCGTCACCCGTTGGAGGCCGCCCACGTCGGTCCCCCCACATCGGGACGCGGCCGGCTGCGTCGCCGTGTTCTATCCCACACTGTTCCGCGCCCAGACCATGTGGTGGTCCTCGACGCACCCGTCGAGGAACTTCTGCGGCGGAAGCCCGAGCACTCACCGGACCGGACAGCGGAGATGCGCGAGAGCTATCTGCGCCTGGCCGGCTCGGTGGGTGCCAGGGTTGTCGACACCACCGAGGGCCCCGAGGCCACCCGGAGAGCCCTGCTGACCGAGCTCTTCACCTCGGGACGGACCCGGGTACCGCGATGACTGCCTCCGCTGTCACCACCGGCCCGGACAGCGGGCCCGACAGCCGACCCGGGAGCAGATCCGCCGCGGCGATCTCCTCCCAGCTCCGCGGGTCCAGCCTGCTCACCCTCGGAAAGCTCCTGGCGGTGGCCGCCAACCTGGGAATCCAGGTTCTGATCGTGCGGTACCTGACCAAGTCCGCCTACGGGGCCTTCGCCTACGCGCTGTCACTGGTGACCATGCTGTCCACCCTGATCACCCTCGGCATCCAGAGGGCGATTCCCCGCTTCGCGGCCATGTACGACGAGAAGGGGGAGTACGGGAAACTCGCCGGGACCTTCGTGCTGCAGCTCGGCACCATCGGTGTGCTGGGCCTGTCGGCCATCCTGTTCACCCTCGGGCTGCGGCAGTGGCTGACGAACAGCGTCATCGGTGACGCCGAGGTGGTGGGTGTCCTCACGATTCTCGTGCTGCTAGCTCCTCTCCAGGCCCTCGACAGCACGGCACTCAGCGTCTTCGCCGTGTACTCGAGACCGAGGGCGATCTTCTTCCGCCGGTACGTGGTGACCCCGGCCCTGAGGTTCGCGGTGGTCGCCGTCCTGATCGCCGGTGGGCTCGACGAGAGAGCCCTCGCCCTGGGCTGGGTTCTCATCGGGGCGGCCGGCCTGGGGATCTACGCCGTGATGCTCAGGGACCTCTTCTCCACCCAGCATCTGGGGTCGAAGCTCAGGTCGAAGTCCTTCGAGATCCCCTACCGGGAGGTCCTGGGTTTCGCTCTCCCCCTTCTCACCACCGACATCCTGTTCGTACTTCTCAACACCGCCGACGTGGTGCTGATCAACCGCTACGGCAGCACCGCCGACGTCGGTTCCTTCCGGGCCGTTCAACCGGCGGCGAAGATGAACCAGTTCGTCATGACCAGCTTCGCGCTGCTCTACACGCCCGTTGTCGCCCGTCACTTCTCCCGGGGTGACCGGGCCGGGGTCTCCGATCTGTACTGGCGGACGGCGTCGTGGATCACCGTGCTCACTTTCCCGGTGCTGATTCTCACGTTCTCGCTCTCGGGTCCCCTGACCGAGACCCTTTTCGGTGCCGAGTACTCCGGATCAGCGGTGTTCATGGCCCTGCTGGCCGTCGGCTACTACTTCAACGCCGCGCTCGGCTTCAACGGTCTGACGGTCAAGACCTACGGGCGGGTGGGCTACAGCGTCGCCATCTCCAGCGCCGCCGCCGTGACCAACGTCGTACTCAACGTTCTGCTGATCCCCCGCTACGGCCCCATGGGAGCGGCTCTGGGCACCCTGGCCACCCTCGTCGCCCACAATCTGCTCAAGCAGCTCGGGCTCCGTCTCGGCACCGGGATTCCCCTCTTCCGTCTCTCCTCGCTACCCCTGTACACGACCGTCGTCGTCGGGGCCGGGGGCCTCTACCTCCTGGTGGAGAGATTCGACCTCTCCCTGGCCACCGCCGGCCTCCCGGCCGTCCTGACGGTGGTGGCGGTCGTGGCCGTGGCCCGGCGCGACCTGCAGGTGGAGGACACATTCCCCGAACTGGCCCGCCTCCCGGTGATCGGCCGCCTCGCCTCGGGCGCACCGGAGACCGACCGATGATCGACCACCTCGCCTCGGGCGCACCGGAGACCGACCGATGATCGACACGTTCCGCCGTCATCCCGCCGGGGTGGTTCCCTCCACACCCGGGGTGGGCACCAACCTGAAGGGAGACCTGGCCGGAGGAGCATGGCTCCATCTGCTGCCCGACCTGGGAGGCAACCGGGTCCTGCTCGTGGGTCGGCTGTCCAGGGCCGATGTCTCGGCGCTGTCCCGGGCGGGATTCGAGTTGGCCCGGATCGACGATCCCGCCGATCTGGCCCCGCGGTTCCCGCCCTTGAACGGGCACCCGCCACGCTTCGACCTGATCGTGGTGTCCCGCCCACTCGCCGGGATCTCCCCCGCCCTGACCGAGGTCCTGGCCCCCGGAGGCGCTCTGCTGGCCTTCGATCTCGATCCCCGAGCGCTCCGGCCCCCGGGATTCGCCGTGACATCGCTGGTCTTCCGAAGCGAGGCCGACAGGCTGCGGTCGGTGCTGGTCGCCGGCGACCGGTTGACGAGGTACGACTTCGGGACCAACGGTCGTTTCGGCGGGGACGGCCTCCTGTCCCGGATCCGGGGACGGACGCCACGACACACGACCCGGGGAGCGCTGTTCACGGCGACCCGGGAGGAACCGGTTCCCCGCATCGTGGAGCGGCTCGTCGAGGCCGGAGTCTCCGGACCCGATCCACGGTGGGGGCTGTGGGCGCGGGGCGACTACAACACCCAGAAGCTCCTCATGTTCACCTACCCCGCCGGCGGGTACCGGCCCGAGGTGGCCGTGAAGATCACCCGCTCCCCCGATGCCAATGCCCGTCTGGCCAATGAGTACATGGCTCTGGAGATCCTCGGCGAACTCGGCCATGTCGACCGGGGACGGGCACCGCGGGCCCTGTTCCTCTCCACCGCCCACGGCTGCTGTGTCTGCGCCGAGACCGCGGTCGACGGCACCCGGTTCGAGGATCTCTCCCGCCGGGCCCGACTGGATCTCCTCGCCGATGCCGGGCACTGGCTGACCGACCTGGGCCGCTCGACCGCCCGGACCGTGACGGGTTCGGTCCTGGCCGACTCCCTCACCCCCGACGCCGAGCGCTTCTCGGCGATCTTCGGTGACGGTCCGGAGACCGACGTTCTCGGCCGGGCCCTGGACCAGCTCGCCTCCTGTCCGGCGCTGCCGATGGTCGCCCAGCACGGCGACGCCGGGGCCTGGAACCTGGTCGCCGACAATCGAGGACGGGCGGTGTTCCTGGACTGGGAATCGTTCCGGACCACCGGACCTCCCCTGTGGGATCTTCTCTACCTGGTCCGCTCGGTCGCGGCCCGGTTCCACGGCCACCGGCGCAGGAAGCTCAGGGAGATGGCCATCGACCGCCATCTTCTGCGTGGCAGCCGCCTGACGTCGCATCTGGGGCGGGCGATCGATCGCCAGGCCTCGGCTCTGGAGATCGACCCGAGCCTCGTCGAGCCGCTCATGCTCACCACCTGGATGCACCGGGCCGTGAAGGAGGCTTCCCGCCTGGAACCCGACCGGATCGGTTCCTCGCGGTATCTCAGACTGCTCCGCCGCACGATCGCGGCCCGTGGCTCGAGGGGCCACGGCATCGTCACGGGCAGGGAAAACCCATGGTGAGCCCTTCTCCCGTCCACGACGGCACCACCCTGGGGCAGACCGATTTCGATCTGCACGGGATGGTCGGTGTGAGAGTCCTCGGCACGGCGGACGACGCCGCGGTGGTCCGCCGTCAACTGGGTCCCATGGACGGACCGCTCGACCACACACCGGAGATACTCGTCCGCTTCGTCGACACTCTGGCCACCGGCCCTCTCACCCTGGTGGGCAAGGACGAGTACGCCCACGACGATCACGGGTTCTTCCTCCTGCGAGCCAAGGGGAAGTCGAGGGTCCGGGTGAGGATCGACCTCGATCGTCTCGACGATCGTTCCCGGCCCTTCGAGGTGACCGTCGAGAGAGGTGCCCCGGCGGTTCCACTGCTGATCGCCCTGGTGAACCTCTTCGTACTGGCCTCGGGCTCCCTGGCCCTCCATGCCTGCGCCTTCGAGTACCAGGGAGTGGGAGTCGTCGTGACCGGATGGTCCAAGGGGGGCAAGACCGAGACCCTGCTCACCATGCTGGAGGCCGGAGCCCGCTATGTGGGCGACGAGTGGGTCTACATCGACGGCGGTGGCGCCACGGTCGCCGGTATCCCCGAACCGATTCGCGTCTGGGACTGGTATCTCGACCAGATTCCCGAACCGGGCCGCCTCACTCCCCGGGCCGACAGGACCCGGCTCCGCCTGCTGGCCGCGGCCAATGAGATGGGCGATCTGGTCCAGGGCGGCCGCCTGGGGAAGCGAGCCGCCCGCCTAGCCCGCCGCGCCGACCACCTGATCCGTGGCCAGCGGCACGTGGATGTCGATCCGGCGATCCTGACCGGTGGCGACCTCGGATCCCTCCGGACGACGTTCGACCTCCTCGTGCTGGCCGAGTCGAGCCCCTCACCACTGACCTCGATGTCCAGGATCGACCCCCACCCGGTCGCCGCGGCCATGGCCGCATCCCTCGCCTATGAGCGACGCCCCCTGGCCGACGCCCATGACGCCTTCCGGTACTCGTTCCCCGGTCGACGATCCCGATTCCTCGAATCGGCCGGAAGCCTCGAGGAGGAGAGACTCGGGAAGATCTTCGACGGCAAGCCGACCTGGCGTCTCCGGCACCCCTACCCCGCGGTGCTGGAAGACATCGGCCGGGCCCTGTCCCCAATTCTCGGAGGTCCCCGATGACCTCCGTTGCAGAACGTCTCGACGCATCCCGGAGGATCGACTGGAAGTACCTCCTCGGGGAACCGCAGCTGAGAGACGTCACCGTGCTGGATCCGGTTGGCGACGACCTTCGAACCGCCCTCGAGGTCTTCGCCGACCGGGTCCGGCCGGTGCCCATCGACGATATCGAACTCCGCGACCCCGGTGAGCCATACTCCGATCTGGTCGTCGTGCCCGGGGCGAACGCCCGGCGACTCGAGCAGGCCCTCTCCCTGGTACCACCCGGCGGCTGGATCTACGCGGAGTTTCCCCGGCGCTCACTGTCGTCGTTCCGCGACCCGGCTCGTCTCCCCGGGGGATTCTCCCCGATACGGCGCTACTGGGTCCATCCCTCCCACGCTTCGCCGAAGGCCTTCGTCGACCTCGGGTCGCCGGGCCCGGTGCGGGCCCTGGTGGCCCGCCACACACGCGGTCCGATCGGACGGATCCTCAGCCTGATGCTGCGCCCGGCCCCGATCCGCCGGCGGCTGGGGCCGGTGGCACTGGTCGCCCGGCGGAACGACCCCGACACGGCCGGTGACCCCGACCATGAGGACGCGGCGATCACCCGCGCCGCAGACATCGGCCCGGGGAAGGGCGCCCTGGTGATGTTGACCCCGTCATTCTCGGCCTCCCGCCATGTGATCGGTCTGATCGTGGACCCCGAAACGGGTTCACTCATCAGGGTCGCCAAGACCTCCCGCCTGGCCGACGACACCCAGCTCGAGGCCGAGGCCCGGGCCCTTACCCGGATCGACACCCTTCCCCGACCACCCCGCCGACCTCACCTCGTCGCCTGGCGGCGCCTTCTCGGGTCCCGCTGGTTGGTCCAGTCCGCCGTGGGAGGTGAACCGATGGACCGCGGGGCGGTCTCGGCCGATCCCGACGGCTGCGCCGACCTCATCACCGACTGGCTGTCCGGTCTGGATCGCCCCGGGAGTTCACGACCCGCCGACGACGGGAGATGGTCGAGCCTGTTCGAGGAGCCCCTCGGGCTCCTCGAACGGGGCGCCCCCCGGAACCATGTCGTCGTGGGCCTCATCGGGCCCACCCGAGCTCTGGTGGAGCCTCTGGCCCACCTCGA